>QIHL01000008.1 GCA_003230965.1 Candidatus Magasanikiibacteriota bacterium
TTATAAATATAAAAAAAAACTTATAACTACCTACAGCATTAGTATATTTTTTTTCTTTGTATCTGTCAAACAAAAAATCTATTGATTGATTTTTTGTATTTGTGGGCAGGGAGGGATTCGAACCCCCGAAGGCGAATGCCAGCAGATTTACAGTCTGCCCCGGTTGACCGCTTCGGTACCTACCCATTGAGCCATCTGTCGGATTCGAACCGACGACCTTCACTTTACAAAAGTGTTGCTCTACCAACTGAGCTAAGATGGCGTATATTATTTCATTGCAGCGATACGATCCTGAAAGACCGAAAGTTTCTGGTTTTCTGGATTCACCATGCGCAGTTGTTGAAAAGTGCTCATTGCAGCATCTTTGTCGCCGACAAGTATACTACACTCCACCAATTTGTCAAGATATTTTGGATTCTGCGACTCAAGCTCAACTGCTTGTTCAACCGCCACCTGAGCAGTACTATATTGCTGTTCTTGTTGGAGCAATTCTGCTAAGCGAAAAAAACGGCTAGAAATACTATCATTGATTAACACAGCTTGTTGATAGTAACTAATAGCACCATCCACATCGTGTTTCTCTTCACACAATTCTCCTAGTTTCATCATAAGAGCATCATTATTTGGATCTAGACGATTGGCAAACAAGTAACTCTCCTTCGCCTCTACAAACTGATTTTGTGCAAAATAAACATTGCCTAAACCAATATATGCAGCTCCAGCCTTTGGGTGAATACGAATCACAGAAATAAATGCTGCTTCAGCAGTATCATAATCCTTTTGTTCTAGTGCATAGTCTCCGTTCTGCATAATAGTACGAATTTCTTCTTCTGTAGCTTTTATTTTTTTTGTAGCGACTTCATTCGTGTGTTCATGGCGAAACGAATGTAACTCAGTTTCAATTTTAAACACATATTGCCGAAAACGAAACTGTACTGCTGTAAAAAAACGTCTCAGTGGTACAAACATTTTCTTCCACTCCTGCTTCGTTGTACTTAACTGCTCATCAGCCTTACGAAGAAAAATTTCCGCTTTTTTTCGTTTATCTTGGATGCCTGGAATCGTATCAACATTGAGAAGTGACGCTTGAGACAAATGACGAACAGAAAGAAAAACAAGCACTGCAAATGAAATGAAAATAAAAATGAGTGGAAAAATTATTGACATAAGCTTATGGATTTGCTCTAAATAACCCAATAACATGTTCAATCAATGGAACGAATGTATCAATTTTTGTTGACGCATGACCTGGCAATACACCGTCCACGCCATTAAGAGAAAGATATTGTTCAACATTCTCAGCATTCACACTACCACCATATATGACAGGCACTTTTGTATCTGTATACTTAGCAATTTCAGCATGAATTAATTCGTGTGTATCTCGTGCTTCTTCAGGATTACAAGGTGTACCCGGCCAAATCGCCCACACAGGTTCATACGCAATTATAATCTCTTTTCTATCTAAAGATAATCCTTCAAACACTTTCATGATCTGTTTTTTTAATCTATATTCTTTTTTATTTGCATCTTTATCTTTTTGAGTTTCCCCAATACAAACAACTGGTATAATACCAGCATCTAAACATGCTTCTACTTTTTTTCTAACTGCTTCATTCGTTTCATTAAAAATGTATCTACGTTCAGAGTGTCCAACCAGTGCATAGGTTGCTCCTGCATTTTTGTATAACTCTGCAGAAATAGATCCAGTATAAGCTCCCTTTGATGTCCAACCAACATTTTGTGCACCCAGAAAAAAAGTACTTCCCTTGAATACATTTCGTACGGAAACAAATGCTAGCGGATTTGGAAAAATACCAAGTGTCACATATTCATGAGTTGGCAATTTAACATTACAAAGTTCAGTTACAAGAGCAACTGACTCTTCAAGATCCAAATACATTTTCCAGTTCCCAAATAAATAAATCATACGCAATGTGGTTAAATGTTTATCTTTCATATGTAGTATACGTCAAAAAGATAAACACGAATAGCCTAGAACACTATACGTTCTTTGTCAACATTTCCAATAATAGCAAGACGCATTTTGGATAAGACAAATAAATGTTTGGACAAACGTTGAATATCTTTAACTGTAACCTGATCAATCTGTTTCAACCGCTCTTCTGGTGTATATAATTTATCAAAAAAAAGTGCCTGTTGTGCATACCAATTTGCTTGAGCACTTGAATCCTCCAAAGACAATGCAAGTCCACCACGAATATTCATTTGTGCATCTTCCAGTTCACGTTTTGTTACTGGTGTATCAACCATCTTTTGTAACTCTTGTTGAATCACTTTGATTGCCTTATTTACATTCTTTGATTCCAGACCTGCACGAACATATACATATCCAGTATCACAAAAATTTTCTGCGCCACCACGAATATGATATGCCAACCCTCGTCGTTCACGAATTTGAATAAATAATCGTGAACTCATCGTACCACCTAAAATAGTTACAAGAAGATCAAGCGTCTGATTTCTCTTGTCTTGATAATTTAATCCAGGAAAACCAAGCATGAGTTGTACTTGATCTGTTTCTTTTTTGACTACACGTATGCGTTGATCTTTTTTATTTGAACCAAAAGATGATGGATGAGATACATGTGATACGTGTGAATTCTGTTTGCCAACACCAAAATATCTATGCACCAATGTTTGTATATTATCAGGTATGCGTCCGGCAATTACAATATGCATATTGTTTGCTTGATAATATTTATCGCGATAGTTCAATACATCAGTTCGCTTAAATCCTATCACGTGTTTTTCTGTCCCAGCAATATCACGTCCGAGCGGACATCCAGCAAACAATACGTCTTCAAAAATGTTGTCTATATTCATAATTGGATTATCGTCGTACATGTGAATTTCTTCAATCACAGGTCCTTTTTCACGTTCCATTTCTTTTGGATTAAAAGTAGAATTGAAAAGCATGTCAGACAAAATATCTAATGATGTTTCAATAAAATCTGCATCAGCCTTTATGTAATACCCAGTATATTCTTTGCTAGTAAAAGCATTGTATACAGCACCAAGGCGATCAATCTCACGAGTCAAAATCTGTGTATTCTTTCGTTTTTTTGTGCCCTTAAACATCAAATGTTCAATAAAGTGCGAAACACCACGCATTTTTTCTGACTCATAGCGAGAGCCAACTGGATACATCACCAATGTTGTAGATGATTGTGTACCGGCAAATGGCACAAGATAAATATGTGCCCCATTTATCAATGTATATACGTCGTACATAGAAAATTTTATTTTAATTTATCTTCAAAATAATTCTGAATATCAATAATATCTACTCGCTCTTGTTCCATTGTATCGCGATCACGGACAGTTACTTTTTTATCTTCAAGCGAATTAAAATCAACTGTAACACAATATGGAGTACCAATTTCATCCTGACGACGATAACGTTTGCCAATACTTCCAGTTTCGTCATACTGAGTCATCCATTTTTTCCATAAAGATTTCTGAATATCTTGTGATACCTTTTGTAAGGATTCTTTTTTTGATAATGGTAAAATAGCAATTTTTATTGGTGCAAGATCTTTGTGTAAACGTAAGACTATTTCTTTTTTATGCTTGGCATCGTCTACTCCACTACGAGTTTTCACTTCTTCATACGCATCAAGTAAAAATGCAAGTACCGCACGATCTGCTCCATCTGATGTTTCAATAATCCACGGAATAAAATGCTCATTTTTTTCCTGATCAAAATATTGTAAATCTTGACCACTAAATTTCTGATGACGTGACAAATCCCAATCACTACGATTATGAATACCTGCAAGTTCACTAAAACCCATTTCTGGATAATCATATTCAATGTCTACAGCTTTTTTTGCATAGTGTGCAAGCTCATGTTTTTCATGTTCACGAAAACGAAGTCTTGATTTTGGAATACCCAAATTCAAATACCACTGCATGCGCATTTCTTTCCATGATTCAAAATACTTATCCGTGTCTTCTGGACGAACAAAGTATTGTTGCTCCATTTGTTCAAATTCTCGTGTGCGAAAAATAAAATGACCAGGCGTAATCTCGTTACGAAAGGCTTTCCCAATCTGTGCGATACCAAATGGCAACTTACGACGCATAGATTGCTGAACATTGAGAAAGTTAACATAAATACCTTGCGCTGTTTCTGGACGCAAATAAATTTGATTTGTATTTTCTTCAACTGCTCCAACGAAAGTCTTGAACATCAAATTAAAATTACGTACTGCAGATAATTCACCGCCACAGTCAGGACAGACAATATTTTTGTCCAACGCACCTGGACGAAAATCAGGCTTCATACCTTTTGCTTCAAGCAAATGATCTGCGCGCCAGCGTTTTTTACACACTTTACAATCTACTAGCGGATCAGTAAATCCCTCCACATGACCACTTGCTTCCCAAGTTGTTGGATGCATCAAAATGGCAGCATCCAAGCCAACTACATCATTCCGTTCCTGTACCATAGCTTTCCACCAAGCACGTTTCACATTATTTTTAAACTCAACTCCAAGAGGACCATAGTCATACGTGCTAGAAATCCCTCCATAAATTTCTGATGATGGAAAAATAAATCCACGACGTTTTGCAAATGAAACTATTGTATCCATGTTTGAAGCTGGCATATAATTGAATAACTAGTATATTAAAATTGTAATAAAAAAGACCTGAAGATAGGTCTCGGGGTCCTAAAACAGGACGGTTCCACCCGAGTTCCTCGGCTTGTACTGCCAAGACACTCTGTGTATATTGTCACCTCGCTCCACAAGAGCCACCATGCTTCAATACGAAGTATTATTAGTATAGAACGAAAATAAAAAGATGTCAAGAAAAAAATAAAACATTATCTTTGACAAAAGCTAAGACTTTTCTACTTGAATATACCAGCGCCAAAAATGTAAATTTTGTGGAAAATTATTAGGACTATTTCTTGCCTGTGTCACACCATAATCTCCTACCGTATATGATAATATACTAGGCTCACCAATAATTTTCATATCCATATCCTTCACCAAAAAATCTTGAACTTCTTTTTCAGAAGTTGAAGAATGCGATGGATGTACAGCATTTGGAAGTCCTACATCACTATTAAAAATATACATACGCCCATGTTCTTTCAAGAATAACTTTGCTAATGATAATAATGTCTTAAAATCAGTATAGTTTAAAATATCTGAAAAAATCATGCTATCAACAATAGCTATCTCTGAAAGAAACTTATTTACTATTTCTGTATCTTGCCATTCCGCTCCCTTGGGAACATGCACATCAAGCTTTAGAGATGTAGCAATCTGATCTAAAGCTGTAATCAATGCTGGGCCTTCTGTTCCGATATCTCGCATATCAAGTGGGACTTCTAATATTCCTTGTTCTATTTTTTTGAATTTAGGAAAAAGAAAATCAAACTGAACGAACTTCATTTTTGAACTTAAATCTAAAGACATTATTTCTTCGGCACTATGCAATGTTCTACTTAATTGATTAGCTTGTTGAATACCTGATCCAACATCAACAATAAATGAACCCATGTGACCTGCACGAAATTCTTGTAGGAGAATATCACGCACTCCACCTGGTTTGTTTTTTATTTCAGGAGTATAGTCGCCACCTTTATCCATGTAACTTTTAAAAACTCTTCGCTGTCCTTCTGACATAATAGAGTTTAATTATGTAAATCAAATAATCCACCTAAATTCACTATATCTCTATCCATAAACTAATTAAACAAACCATTAAAAAATAATCATGATTTCAAAATTTGCTAAACCTTCGTAATCCCAATTTCTTTCTTATGAACAATTTGTTTTATCTTTTCATTGTACTCTTTTACTTTTTTGTCTAATTCATCTTCTGCAGTATATGTATCATCTTCAGAAATATCTTTTGCCTTTTGTGCTTTTGCAATTGTATCACGAATATTTTCACGAATCTTCCTAATACCAATTTTGGCTTGTTCCATTTTTTGATTTAATACTTTCAATAACTCAACACGTCGTTCTTCTGTTAATTCTGGCAATGGTAAACGAATTAATTTTCCATCATTTACTGGATTGATACCAAGATTGGAATTACGAATTGCGATTTCTACTGGTTGAAGTAACCCCTTGTCCCATGGTTCAATATTGATAGTTTTTGCATCGGCAACAGTGATAGATGCTACAGCTTTTATTTGTTGCCTAGTACCGTATGCTTCAACAGAAATATCTTCAACAAGCATGGGTGTTGCACGACCAGTACGAAGACCAGAAAGTTCATGAATTAAATGGTCAATTGTTTTATCAAATTGTTCTTGGTGTTGTTTAATAAAATCCATAAAATTAAAAGTTTAGAAAGTTAAATATATTTGAGTACTTTTGTACTGTCATGCGTACGTATTTTATTGTCCTGATGGAATCGTAAATCCTAGATACACTAAATTACCATTTTTGGGATGAACCCACAAAAATGTAGGAATTTGACCTGATGGAAGTGCTTTTGTATTCCATGTGACCCCACCGTCTACACTCCGATACATATTTGAATGATTATTAATAGTTGCTGTGTAATACATTTCATTATCATTTCTCGGATTGATAGCAAACGCATAAATATTTGCACTACCAGGAGGTGTAATTAAATTAATAGGATTCCATGTATTTCCACTATCTGTAGAAACCATCAAACCATACGTTGATATCCAATAAATGACACCAGGCTTCTTTGGATGCAAATACATCCGCCGATAATTCAATGCTTTCGGATAATCTTTCATTGTTTTTGCAAGAGATGTCCATGTGCGTCCATCATTGATAGATCTATACAATCCACTACTTCTAGATGCTACATAAAAAACATGTTGTTGGAGCGGATCAGCTTGAATGCGTGCAATAGTTATTCTTAAACGATACAGTACACTCCAACTCTGTCCTAAATCAACTGTCTGCAAAATATCACCGTTATCCTCTGCTGCAAATATCTGATATGGTGGATTTGGATTGAACGTCAACGACACAATCTTAATACCAGGACGAAGTTCTTGAAATACACTATTCCAGCTTCTTGCGCAGTCAACACTTTTATAAATTTGTGATCCATTAGTTACATAAATAGTACAGCTGTCCTGTGGATGCACTATAACGCTGTAGATAAAACCAGTATTCAAAGGCGCAGGTGCATGTTGCCATGAACGTCCTGCATCAATTGTAAAAAAGAGTCCATGTCTTCGTGAAAACCAATAAAGTGTACTTGGTGTCTGCGGATCCTGAATCAAATTATACACACTGACGCCAGACAAACTCTTGACACCGCTGATAGTTGGAAATAAAGAAATGGACTTCCATGTATTTCCTTTATTCACGGATAAAAATATACCAGCAGGACCACTCGTCTTGGAAACGGAACCACCACCCAGACTTAAACAGCCTGCCCCAAGCAAAATAAGAGCACTGCCAATCAATACAAAAGTCACAAAAAATCTTTTATGCATAAGTAGGAAATGAAAGAAAAATACGTTCAATAAGTAAACGAGGATGAATATTCTGACCTAATCTATATTTTGCCTCAACAATACGACTATCAATGCGAACGATATCAGTAGACTTCAGTATAGACGTACCATTAGATATAAGCATATCATGAAGACTCAATCGCCACAAATCAAGCATTTGCTGCCACCCACGACGCGTAGCAATATGATCAATTTTATCACCAAAAAATGATTCTACCAAAGCAAACTTTTCGTACAATGGTTTGCCAATAAGCTTATCAAATAATTGTGCATCTTTTTGGTACTCTGCCCAAATATCTGCATCTTCATTCCATATAAACGCTAATCCTGGAAACCCACGAGATGCATCAGCCATGTCTGTCGCCTGCTCTGTCGTAGCTTTTCTGTTTTGTAAAGCAATTTTAATTTTTTCAATCTGCACAGGATGAAAATAAATTATTTGACAACGTGACTGAATTGTTTGTGGCAAATCTGATTCATCCTCTACTAATAAAAATAATGTAGTGGATGGTTTAGGCTCTTCTAATGTTTTTAGCAACGCATTTGCTGCATGTATATTCATGCGTCCTGCCGCATCAATCAGAGCAACTTTTGCTTTGCCGAGAAATGGTTTTTGCGACAAAAATGATCGAAGATTTTGCATCTGCTCAACAGTAATATCTTTTTTTGTCTTTTCTGTTTTTTCATCTTTTAACTGTGTTACAACTGTAAAATCAGGTTGCGTTTTAAGTGATTTATCCCCGATATCAAGTAAATACTGCGCAATATGTTCTGCCATTGCGCGCCGTCCAACATGTGCACGCCCAACAAAACAATAGGCATGCGATAATTTACCGTTTTTGCATGCAGTATCTAAAAAATCAAATATGGCTTCGTGTCCTATTATCTCACTCATATATCAATAGTGTAGCATAAAATCAGATATTTGTAGAGGCAAAGAAACCGTATGACTATATTTTTTTTACATTTCCTATCAGTACCTCCATTGTCTCTCTTGCCACTCTATCCCATGAATATTGTCTCACTCTCTCTGTACCTTTTGTAATCAATTCCAATCGTTTTTGTTCATTTGATAAAATTGAATCAAAGGCACAAATAAATTCATGAACATTTTTTGGATTAACAAGTACAGCTGCATTGCCTCCAACTTCATTCAAGCTACTTCCATCTGTAGCCACCACAGGAACACCACTCGCGAATGCTTCTAAAATCGGCATGCCAAAACCTTCGTACAAACTTGGAAAAACAAATAATTTCGCTGAATGCATGAGCACAGATAAATCCGCAGTTGTTATCCAACCTGTCTCAATAATATCTTTTTTGAACAAACTCTGACCAATCTGATGTTGTACATGTTCATACCCGAAACCAGGTTTACCAGCTAATACCAATTGAAGATTCGCGTATGTAGGAAATTGTTTTTTTAATTGTTCAAAACTTTCAAGCAGTCGTCCAATATTTTTCTTTGTCTCAATTCTACCAACAAAAAAAATGTACGGTTGCTGAATACCATATTTTTGCAATGTAGAATTTATTATATCTGCTGGTGAGGCTTGAAAAAATATTGGATCAACACCATGGGGAATAACATAAATTTTTTCTTTCTGAACAGATTTTGTATAAGACAAAACTTCTTGCTTGGTAAACTCACTTGGCATAATTATACGCCAAAGCTGTTTGGTCGCCATGCGTGGTGTCCAGAGTGAATACCAATGCTCAAACCAATTGTATGCTTCTGGGAAATGCCATGCAGCAATGTCGTGCACTGTCATGACAGTTTTCTTTGGATGAATCAGCGGAAAAACATGTCCAGGGATAAACAAAACATCTGGTGGATTAACCAACATTTCAAATGACATACGCAACTGTGTCCACAATCTACGAGGAGGCCAAAATAAAACTTTTGATACCCAATTATTTGGAAGATTGGACAACTTCCCTTTCAACAGTCCCTCTGAATATAGAATAATCTCAATATTATCTGGCAACGACAACTTCTTCATTGCTTGAATCAAAAAAAATACGTACCATTCAACGCCAGTTTTTTTATCTCTATTTGCACGTGATACATCAATACCAATACGCATATACCAGTAAAAAAATTAATACATGTGAAGAATACCATTTAATTTTAGATTATCCCCTAGTTGTTCAATCTTTGTTGATTTTAATTGTAATCCTTTATTTGGTTCAGACGCACCAACTCCAGATACAGCAGTCTTTGCATTTATTCTAACAATAATCAAACACAAAAAATCTGAATTTTTTTAGGTTAAGCAAAAGTGTTGAATCAATAATAATTTGTAATTTAAATCTAAACATTTTGAAAAAGATGCCCCATCTTAATTTTCTTTGTTTGCAGATAAGAACGATTTACGAATGAACACGAGTCAATACTCCATCTTGAGAGTCCTCAAATGTTCCTTTCACTAATGCAATATGTTCAAGATGTGTTTTTACTTCTACATATACAAAAAAATGCCAACGACCTGTATCTGTGTCAATCGTGGTGTCAGATGCTTTGTGTATAACAGATGATAATTTCATACAATATGATACATGAAAAAATCATCAACGCGTAGACATAATTGCTCGTTTATAACTTTCCAAATTTTCAAGTGCAATACCAGTACCTTTTGCAACACACAAGAGTGGTTCATCAGCAACATAGCAGGCAACACCAGTCGCTTGAGATACAAGTTCATCTAAATTGCGCAACTGACTAGATCCTCCAGACATTATAATTCCTTTATCAATAACGTCTGCAGAAAGTTCTGGCGGTGTATCATGTAACACATCTTTCACTGCTTGAATCAATAATTCCAAATCCTGTTGCAAGGCTTCGGTTGTATCAAACGACGTAACAGTAACGGTTCGCGGTAATCCAGAAATCATATCTCGTCCTTTGACATCCATGGATAACTGTTTTTCCATATACATTGCTGAACCAATTTTGATTTTCACTTGTTCAGAACTACGTTCTCCGATTGCCAATCCATATTTTTTGCGAATGAATTCACTGATAGATGTATCAAATCTATTTCCACCAATACGTACAGATCCAGAACTGACAATACCACCTAGAGAAATTACTGCAATCTCTGCTGTACCACCGCCAATATCAATAATCATATGTCCCGAGGCAGAACCAATCGGAATATCAGCGCCGATTGCAGCAACAATGGGTTCTTTAATAATGTACGCTGCACGTGCGCCAGCTGCCATTGCTGCATCAATCACAGCGCGTCGTTCAGTTGATGTAATACCTGCAGGAACTGCAACCATAACTTCTGGACGGAACAACCGAACACCACCAAGTGCTTTGTTAATAAAATAACGAAGCATCGCTTCCGTAGTTCTATAATTTGCAATCACGCCATCTTTAAGAGGACGCTCTGCGACAATACTGTCAGGTGTTCTGCCAATCATTTCTTTCGCTTCAATACCAACTGTAAGAACACTATTATCATATTTGGAAATTGCTACTACCGATGGTTCATTAATTACAATACCACGCTTTGGTACGTGTACCAAGACATTTGTTGTTCCAAGATCAATTGCAACTTTTTTAATCAACATACTATTTAGAAATTTATATGAAAATCTCTGTCAGTATTTAAATTCGTCTGATAGACATATCTATCATCACCCCATTGATTTTTTTTCTCAGGAGGAGCCGCACCAGTAAGTGTTATACCAAAATCAAGGTTCAGAGTCAAACCAATACCATTTGTCCCAAGTTCCTTCTGAACAATAAGTGTATACAAACCATGTTTAATCTGATGAGCAATTGCTTGTGGCAAAAGATACTGAAAGGTGAGTGATTTTGTAGTTCCAGGTTCAACCGAGATAAATGTTCCGAACCATGTCTTACCCAAATTAGTTCCAGTGTCAACTGGTGCAACATTATTGGTAGTCGTTACAAACACCGAACCATCTGGTACATACACACGTACGTAATCGCGATACCGTGTAGTACGCCAATCAAATGTACCAGTGTGGTGATATGTCATTGTTACACGTGCAAGATAGGTAGTCCCAGTTGGCGTGAACGAATAAGACAACGTACGATTGATTGCATGATCAGTCTTTAATGATCCTAAATTTGCATCTACCCACAAAAGATAATCTTCAGTAGACGTAACAACAGTTCCGTCTAATTGAAACTTGTGGAATGTAGAATCAAGAGAGGAATTTGTACTATATAACATTAGTTGTTTTTGTACTGCCCATTTTTTTAATAGCTTCAAAAAATTTTGATAGTGCAAAATTACACTCACACGTAATTTATTTCCAATTGCAGTAAATAGTGTCCGTACTAAATCTTTTCTATCTTTAAATGGGATATTCTGTTGATGATAGCCATACTCAACTTGATATTCCAATTGCTGTGTTACATTGGCAGATGTAAATGTCATTCCATCTGCAATTACAGGCCCAGTCACATGCAAAATATCTTCCAAAACTGTAGGTGTCACAGCAATAACTGCGTCAATATTCTTTGCATTCGTTCCATGTTCCAAAGAAAATAATGTAAGTGCTTGTCGCGCTGTAGTTGGAAAATCTGGTGACCAATTGCTGTCACGAAAATACCAATGTGAAACACCCAAATATTTTTTCAATGGCACTGGTGGCATTGGCAGTGTATTTGACGATGTCGCATTGTCCAAATTTTCTGTTCCATCAATTTTATCTATTCTGAAATGCCCCTTGTTTACATGAATAACTGCATACACCCCTATAAATCCACCACCAGGACGCAATTCTGTATTATTTTCAAAAAGCAATAAATATGTATGCGGGCTATCAAATCCAAGTAGACTGCCAACTACGGAAAAAAGTTGTGCAGACGCAGTACCATTTGTCTCACGAATAGTATGAGTAAATTGTGGAGAAGACGTAGAAGACGCAGAAGACGCAAACGAAAAATCGTTATTGATCCGATGCACAATCATAACTGCGGCAAATGCACCACTTGCGAGCAATAACACTAAAATAATAGTGAGGACTATAAGCCAACGTGGAAATGATTGTGTCTGTTTCATAAAAAATTAGTGATTCACGGAGACTGAAGATGTACCTCTTTTTTTCTGTGATACATTAAAACCTAGATACTTACCAAACAACAAATGTGTAACTGCGTCTATTCCAGGAATAGCACTCATAAAAATAAGTGAAACTGGCAAGAGCGCCCACTGAATTAACATAATCAAATAAACATGTGGCGAATGTGATTTCGGACGCTTAGGCAAAAGCGGTAAACTTAAAATTGCTGATAAAAACAAACCAGTCATTGCCAATGTCATCAAAATTTGTAACATGTGTGGCGCATTAAAATACAATGCACTTTGACGGACTGACTCAGGAGCTACCCACATTGGCAATTGTCCAAGAATTGTAATAAGAATCGCTACCACACACCACGACCATTTTCCTTCCCATTCTATAAATACCCATTTGATTTTTTTCCACAACGGAATTGCTTTTCCTTTCTTTTTGAATTCAGTTATTAAAAATGGAATATGTTCAACCCCCCATGCCCAACGACGTTGTTGTTTATACAAATTTTTCAAACTCATCCACCATTTTTCGTCCCGCACAGTATCCATTGAGACAGGCATATACATAGGCACGACACTGTAGTTACCATTATACGCAAGTATACATTGATAAAAAATCCGAGAATCTTCGCTAACAATTCGTTTATCATGAAAACCAGCATCTACCACAGCACGAAAACTCATGGAGTGAGAAGAAAATGTAACTAGCGCATCCTGACGAGCTAGCGAAGTCATCATCCAAAAAGTTGTTCCAAACGCCATAATGCGTAGTACGGATGGAGACTCCCAGAGATTATTATTATATAGAGCAATTGGCTGATATGAATGCCGTGTAGGATCTTTTTGAATACAGTACAAATAGGTAAGATACGCGAAATATTGTGAATGGCAAACTGTATCAATATCAAAAACTGTCTCAATCACGTCATCATATGACCATCCTTGTTCATTAATATATAATTGCATTTTCAGTTCTGCAAAATGCAGATTAGACCCTTTTCCTGGAATTTCTCCAGACAAATCTGCAGGATGCAACGTCCCTATAATTTTTCCAAAACACCCATGAAAATGATTTTTTATTTCTTCCAAAATATTATCAAAATTATCTTTCGCACGTGCCTCACCTGCAATGACAATAATAAATTTACTTGAATCATAGGTCGCATCACATATACTTTGGATAGCAGTTTTTACAACATCCCATTCTTCATTATAAAGAGTTAAAAAAACTACATGCCGTTTATTATGCCAATTTGTTAAATCATGTTGCAATCGTTCTTTCCAATCAACACCACGTACTTCACGTAATCGCTTCCATGCAACAAGTAAATAAAAAGAAAAATTGAGTACCTTAATTACCCAATACACATCAAATATAATAATAAAATAAATCATCCAAAGTGGTTTCAAGAAAGACAAAACAAGAGATAAAATCAATGTTAACCAGATAGAGAGTCCTGGCAATATCTCATAAAACCGATAGCGTTGATAATCAGTCAGCATGTGTTTAATAGTGAATGGAAAAATCTGAATATGAAAATTTACAAATGTCTGACCAGACTTCTTCAATATGATCAACCAGAGCAAAACGTGGACCGTCGTGGCACCAATTGAGCAAGTGCTCAAGACCAGTACGCTCTCCTTCCACAATCATCTCAATACTGCCGTCAGGAAGATTCTGTATAAAACCAACTAAACCAAGAGACTTTGCTTCACGTCTAACACTGATACGAAAAGAGACATCTTGAACCCGACCAAAAATAAAAAGATGTAAAGAGAACATACACAAAAAACTAAACTATTTTTTTGATTTGAATATTTGGTTCACCACTGTACGTCGCAGAAATATATTGACCTGGTGTAGCATATTCAAATTTTGCATGTATACCAAAAAAATCTTCACTTTCTTTTTTAAAAATAGCAACAAGCGGAATCCTATAGACAAATGCAAATGTATTCGCAATCGTCGTTGCGACCCGTGTAGCTGTAAATGTACCAGCACCCACTACCACAGCAATACCAGATATTTCTTTTGAATGCAATGTATACTTTTTTAAAAAACTATCCACATGAGCAAGTACGTCCTGATGTACACCAGAATATGTTTGTTCAGATACCATTGTATTATTAAATAAAACCAGATGTGTTGTATTTTTTTGTGATGAGTCAATCAATAAATACATACACCTAACTACATATTCAATTCATCAATCGCTGTCAGATGTCTTGCTTCAAAAAGAGAAAAAATAAATTTGTCACCCAAATCACGTCGCTCAGAAAATTCTCTTTCGGTCATGACTGTATAGCGAATAGCAAAACCAAATTCTTTTTCGTACTGAATAATAACTTTATCCAATGTACGTATTTTGATATCGCCGACCAGTATCATATCTGTTTTTAAATGATCTGCCCCAGTAAACTGCCCACTCAATATAAATAATTTTATATTGCCACACTTTTGTTTTACTGCACCAATAAATGCTTGTTCACCCAAGAGTTGAGCTTTCAGCAAAAGCGCCTGCATCTCTGGAAACAACAATGATGCTTTATCCACACGATAGTACTTACGCAATCGGGAACCAGGACGCTCAGTTGTTTGATATGCGTCGCCAGCTGTTTCAATGATAAGATCAGCTTTCTCTAATATATGCAGTTCTCTACGAACCGCATTAATTTGTACACCAAGTTCACGTGTCAACTCACGCACAAACCATTTTCTATCAGAATCACGAAAAAAAAGACGAAGTAATTTAACTCTTGTCTTTGAACCAAATAAGTATTCAAGCATAGTACTTCATTCATTATTGATCAAGAACTTACTTACATAGATTACTACTGTCCACTCTTGTAACCATTGCTCCTATACATAAAGTATTGTATACTTCTTTTGTACATTAGTCAACGAACTATGGACTCACTTGAACTATTTGAATTTTTTGTTGAAGGGAAGAACCAAAATGAATCTCACGTTCTTCTCCACATAACAGAACCTGCAACTGCCGACGAAATGAAAAAGGGCTATTTTTTTGCTATTGTTGAAATGAATCAATGTAGCATTACACAAATTGAACACATACAACAACTGATTGACGACTTAGAATCTGGCTACTATGAAACTGATGAACACGATTTGGATTCAGACAGTGACGCATTTGAAATGACACTGGAATTTCTCAATAAGCGTAGCGGACAAATCCTTTCATCAAATTCTGAGGTTCATTGCATAGTCGGCGTAGTCAGAGATACACATATATCATTTTCCTACCACGGGTCACCACATGCTGTCGTCTTTTATGTACAAAAAGATGGTCTTGCTCAAATGAGTGCATTAGATGATAAAAAAGAAGAAGGTAAACAATTATTTTCTTCCGTTTTGCAAGGACAATTGAATCCAGGCGACTATTTCTTTGTAGCTACTCCGCATGTTACCGATTATTTCTCGTATGACCGTATCCAAAAAATCATTCAAGGAAGAAAGACAAAAGACGCAGCATTACATATTCAAAAAGTATTAAAAGACTTACGAGAAGATGGATCATACGGAGGTGTATTGATACACCTCATAGAAGAACTTGCACGCGCAAAGACAGGTCGCGCACCACGTCAAAATATCGGAGCGGCCGCTTCATTGCAACACTTGATGCAATCAGAAAAACATACGCGTGATACGCTAACTCCTCCACTTTTATCCAATCTCAAATCTACTATTGCAGCCATTAGAGATTCTGCCCAGACAACCGAAGATAGAATACAAAAACAAAAAACAGTAGAAAAACAAGCACAGACATCACAAAAATATCTAGCACGAGGTAGAAAAAGAAAAACACATTTAACAACCGAAACTAATTACAATCCCAGACCAATACAACAAGAGACACTTGAGCACCAAAGTATTTTTAATATACTATTGATTGGCACTGGACGCGCACTAGTACAAGGTACTATTGGTTTTGGCAAAATAATATTGTGGCTTTGTTTTGCATTATGGCGAGGAGTAGTAAGTTCCATTATTCTAATAACTAATAAAAATAATGGCAGAAAAGAAATGACTGAAAGGATAAGCCGTGGTTTTCATATAAGAAAACAATGGATAACGCATCTGTCTCTCTTGAGTAAAATACTATTTATTGGCATTCTGCTAGATATAATTATATTTGGTGGAAGTATTATATACACACATATAGAACAACAACGCACAACAGCACAAAATGCCTACCAACATACTATACAATCTATAATTAAAAAGAAACAAAATGCAGAAGCAAATCATGTATATGGAAATGATACAGACGCCATGTCACTTTTACAAAAAGCACAAAGTGAACTTGCATTATTACCTAAATCAACTACAAATCAAAAAAATGAAAAAAATAGTCTTACTGCTTCTATTGCAAGACAACTGCACGGACTACAGAAAATGAAAATTGTATCTCCAAAACTCGTAGCCAATCTCACAAAAATAAATACTGATGCAAAAACGACAGGACTGGCAACCATAGACAATACATTAATTGCTTATGGCCCGCAAGATCCATTGTTATACATAGTCCACACGCTTACAGGATTGATTAACAAAAAAAACCATGCTAACATCATGGGGCTTGTAGCAAACAATACGCCAAAAGAACAAAATACAACAGTCTTTCTAGGAAAGAACAATACCATTGGATTGTATGACAAAAAAACAGGAGCAGTTGCCCATGGAGATATTTCGTTCCCTAATAATCCAGTAAATATTACAAGTTTATTTGTGTATAATCTTCATCTATATACACTGGATACGACAAATAATCAAATATACAGACACGCCAGAACACAAACTGGATTTGAACAAGGCACACCGTGGATTACTAGGAGTGGTGTAAATTTGAGCGGTGCAACAAGTCTGGCAATTGATGGCGATATCTATGTAACAAAAAATAATGGTACAATTCTAAAATTTGCCAGAGGTATTCCACAGCCATTTACTATCCGTGGACTTGATCCAGCGTTATCCAATCCAACTGAAATTTGGACATATTACGATGTGCCAGATCTATACATTCTTGATCCAGCAACAAAACGAGTTGTAGTATTAGATAAAAGTGGTAATTTAGTACAACAGTATACTTCACTTCTCTGGAAACATCCAACAGGAATGATTGTTGATGTGGCAAATAACATAATCTATATACTTGATTCAAACAAAGTGTATTCATTTGAATTATAATATAAAACAAAAAACCCCGCGCATTTGAACTGTACGGGGTTTTCTTTTTGGATAATAGAATTACTTTAGTTCAACTTTTCCACCTGCATCTTCTATTTTCTTTTTCATTTCTTCTGCTTCTTCTTTCTTTACGTCTTCTTTGATCGTCTTTGGAGTAGCATCAACAAGTGCTTTTGCATCTGCGAGACCAAGACCTGTTATTGCTTTCACAGCTTTAATGACTGAAATTTTATTTGCACCAACGTCAATCAATTCAACTGTGAATTCACTCTTTTCCTCTGCAACATCTCCACCAGCATCACCACCTGCAGCAGGAGCTGACATCATCATAGCTGGAGCAGCTGCACTGACACCAAACTTATCTTCCAAGATCTTCACGAATTCTGATAGATCAAGAACAGACATTTTTTCAATCTCTTCAACAAGAGACTTAAATTTTGCAGGAATTTCTACTACTTTTTTTTCTTCATTTTGTACTTCGTCTGACATAAAAAATAAATTAAATACATGATTATTCTTTTGCATCTTTAATAGCACTCAGGACTGTAACTAATCCACGGAGATTACCAGCAAGAACAGTAACAAATCCTAAAACTGGTGCATTGAGTGATCCGACCATTTTTGTCAAAAGTTCATCTTTACTTAGAAGTTTAGACAATGCAGTCACTTTTGCTGAGTTGATAAATGCGCCTTCAAGCACACCACCAAAAATTTTTACTACCTCGTGAGTTTTTGCAAACTTTGCAATTACCTGAGCTGGAGCAACTTCATCTTGTCCACCAAACACAACCGCAATACCGCCATCAAATGCGTCAACATTTGTTTCAATACCAGCATCTGTGAGTGCACGTTGAAGTAGCGTCTTTTTGCTCGCGACATACCCAATCCCCTGTTCACGGCATTCAGCGCGAAGTTCCTCAGATTCAGAAACTTTCAATCCTTGAAAATTTGCAAAAACAACGGATTTTGATTTTTGAATCTGATCTGACAATGCGATTAGTGTAGCTTCTTTTTGTTGTCTTGTTTTTGGCATAAGACCAATAAAAAAACTGTGGTTTCCCACAGAGCACTTGTGAATCTTCGACCTACTTTTTCTGTTAACTAAACAAAAGCGTATACAGAAAACTGAGACTCACCTCGGCAGGATTTATGATTTTCATTACCTGCTGTCTGCGGTTTATACATATATAATATCAGACATTCATATTCTCGTCAAGTAACAGATTAAAAAAGTGAAATGACTCTATGCTACAACCTTTAATCATTGTAATTATTGTCCTATTTCTAAAGCATCAAATGACAAAGAGGAATGCCGTATAGTTAGATCATCAATCATCAAATACGGAATTTCCTTTTCTTTCAAAAAAATCTGCCCTCGATCTAAACCATAAAGCAATGCAATACTCGTCGCGATATCGGCTTCTTCTGCTGTATTGACCACGACGCTCACACTTTTGAGTCCTGCTGTTGGTCTGCCTTGCCTCATATCAATTTGGTGCTGCCAAAGTTCATGATGAAAATTCCAAGTCGTCTGATATGTCCCTGATGTCGCGACTGACTGATCGTGTACAGAAATTACTGCAACAATAGCATCAAGTTTATCAGGATGTTGAATAGCAACATGCCAATCAGAACCAGATATAAAATTCCCATGTGTACGAATATCACCACCTGCGTTTAGCATCCATCCTGAAACATCATTGAATATATGTACTGCATCATCAATTGCACGACCTTTTACAATTCCTGCAGGTTCAAGGATTTGATCTTTATAACAACGAATTCTACACCGAGTAATGTCCAACTCAATATCTCTAAATGTGGCAACATATTTTGGCAATGAAAACTTTTGTGGTAAACCATACCCTGTTGCTGCCAAATACGTTCCAACGCTAGGATCAAACAATCCACCAGTTTCTTCTGCCAACTGCACGCAATCTGAAATTACAGCAAATAATTCCTGACTTACAGTATACCACTGCCCTCTTTTTTCATTTAGCAAAAAAAGCTCGCTATCTTTACGAAATCTACTGCATCGTTTATCCCAAATATCAAAAATTGATTTAGCTTTTTGCGTGTAATACTCTGCTTTGTCTTTTGATATATCAACAAATGTCGTATGAATTGGAATACCCATACTATGAAATACACCATGTTCAACATGTTCCATATACTACAATCCTGCTTGTGCAATTGCACCTTCTAAAGATTTCTTGAAACCAATACTCATGTACGTTGCACCAGAAACACCTTGAATATTTGCTGATCCAGCCTGAAGCGCCTGCTGAACCAAAATCGGTGCTGCATAACGACTGGGTGAAGAATTGGGTACATTTGGTGTACGAACTGCAATAATCTTTCCATCTCTCACTGTAATCTGAACTGTAACATTTCCCCACGGAATTTGATACGTCGGTCCAGTAACAACTCGTGATGTACTTGGTACAGGCGTTGACTTTTTAGAAGACAAAGACGAAGTTTGTTTTGTATTTATTTGTGTTTGTTTTGTTTGCGTGATTTGTGTTTTGGCTGTGTTGAACGATGACCTTTTATTTTGTATCTTCTTGTTTGACAAAATAGAAGATGCAGTTGTTCCTTGATTTGGTGTTTGTGGACTAATAGGCTCGGTTGCAGTAACTATTTTTGTTTTATGAATACGATAAATACCAACAAGCAAAATCAAACAAAATGCAATGACGAAAAAATAAATGAGAAATTTTCCAAGAAATTTCTTCCACATAAAATATACTGTTAATTCGGAAAAAAGAGCTGCTTAATTTCCTCTTGCAAAAAAAACCACCAACCCAACAACACAAAAACTTCTACAATATACAAAATACCAATAATGAATCCTACATTCAACAACTGATATTCTAATGAATCTTCTGATTTAGCAACAATCAAATTACTGTACGGAACCTCATACACATACAATTCGTTGTGTCCAATATGTGTTTCATAAAACCCTCCATCTTCGTGATTATTATCTGAACGCAATACAATAATACCATCTGGAAAACGAGAAATTTTATCTGCGTGGTCACCAAATCCTTCAGTTGGAAATTGTCTAGCATACTCTTGCAACTCTATTCTAATTGCATCACGTTCTACAAGACGAAATGCAGCAAACGCCATCAGATGCATCACGAACAAAACAACAAGCAAAATTTCACCATACGAACGTAATGCTTTTATATTACGTTTTCCAGTTACTTCCTGTTTATCATTAAATTGTATAAAAAATGGATAAGTCATACATAAGTATAATAGATCTTTTATTTTTATGTGTCTAGCCAAATTTTTGAACAAAAATCTGTTTCTTTGGAACACGAAACCTCTTCAACATCACAAGTGTCCCTTCAACCATCGGCGGTACGCCACAAATATACACATCACTCTTCATCAACCATTCTTTTCCTTCATCGTCAAATTGATCTGTGATATAGCCTTTTGCACCTTTCCATTCTGGATTAGGTAATGAGAGTGAAAACAAACAAAAAAAGTTTTTATTCTGATTCTGCAATGCTTCAAATCGTTCTCTATATGGAATATCTTCTTCTTTTGGAATCCCCAATGCGAGCAAAACTGGAACTTCTTCTTTTACTGCTTCTTCTGACATACGAATAAACGGTGCAACTCCTGTTCCAGTCGCAAGAAAAACTTTTGAACGACCTGTACCATACTGATATGGAAAATCATTGTATGGACCATATACATTTACACATGTACCAACTGGTACCTGCGAAAAAAAACGCGCTCCAACACCCATACCACTAAAGCTGACAATAATCGTACACGTATTTTCTGTTACCTCTGCTACAGAATATGCTCGTGGAATACAGCCACCAATCATTGGTTGGATATATGATCCTACTTCAAAAGTATACGACGTTAACGGACGAAACTGAAGTGTTACTTGTTGAATGTGCGAGCCGACTCGGATACTTTTTATAATTTTCATTTGAATTGACTGTTCACCGAGATGCTCTACTAATTTACTAAAAATAGACATGAAAATTAAACTGAAGAACAGCTAGAAGAACATGAATCATAATAAATCCAAGTGACAGCCAACCAAACCAATGGTGCAATGGCGTCAGTGGGATCTGCCATTTCATAAATGGCTTCCAATTATATTGTTTTACTAGTGTTGTTATAATCAATAAAAAGAAAAACAGACCTGACAACATGCCAGTCCACCACACAAGATCATTTCCCAAAATAAATGTCACAGATATAATAAAAATAAGTGAATATAGTATAACGTGCTTATCTACTATCGTAAAGAGTGGATAATCCAGTAAAACTCACATCATCT
>QIHL01000024.1 GCA_003230965.1 Candidatus Magasanikiibacteriota bacterium
TTTATCCTTTATGGCGACATCAGATTCTTTTTCTGCTTGAACTTTGCAACCAAGCGCCTGCAGAAGTCTAGCATGCAGTTTTACCTGTTTGTTTTGTTCTGCCTTGAAACGGATAGACAATAGCAACGACAGTTCCACTATGGTCAAGGTCTGTTTTTTGGACATTTTGTTCTCCTTGAGTTTGTCCTAATCCAAACACTTTGCTCAGATTTGATATTAAAATAGCATCTTATACCATGAAAGTCAATAGTCGCAATCTTTCTAAAAATGCTAAAATCGCAATTTGGCGGAGAGAGAGGGATTCGAACCCTCGGTACCTTGCGGTACACACGCTTTCAAGGCGTGCGCACTAGACCACTATGCGACCTCTCCATTTTTCTTATGTTTGACCAAAATCCAAATGCCAATCGCGACCAGCACAATAGCAAGATATTGAGCTGGTGTCAAACCAAAATATCGTGCATCAGGCTCTGGAACGTCAGTTGCACGAAAAAAATCAAGGATAAAGCGAAGAACACCATAATAAATTGACAACGTAGCAGTAAACCACCCTGCCCACATTTTTTGTTTTCTTTTTACAAAAAACCAAATAGCAATCGGGATAAGTCCCAGAATTTCAAGAATTGCCATTTCCAATCTCGGACCGCTCGGATCTTGAATTGCCAAAAAGAAATGAGTTCTGATACCAGGATGATCATGAATACTCGCGCAACCAAATCGTGCAATAATCCATCCATACAAAGCTCCAAACATCATTAAATCTGCGATTGGTAGCCAAACACGTTTCATTATCTTTTTTGTCCGGATAAATAAACATAAGGCAATACCTGCGCCAATGAATCCACCAAAAGATGACAAACCACCTTTCCAAACCATAATCATCTGTGCAGGATGGAGAAGGTAGTACGTTGGCTCATAAAAAAATATATGTCCTAATCGTGCGCCCAAAAAACCGCCAACAATCAACCAAATCACTAAATCTAACATTGTTTCTGGTTCCAAATGATATTTTGGTGCACGCGTATAGATAATATATATAGCAATCAAAATACCAAGTGCTACAAACGTCCCCCAGACATGTAGTGTCAAAAAACCAATACGATATGTAAAAAATTGATACCATGGTATCATACGCCATTTCTAAATTGCTTTACAGTAGACACAAGTGTTTTGACGTCATCAATAATCTGGTAACTAAGAGTATCATCATCGTTGATTGTTTCAAATTTCTTATCAAAGATTTGTTTAATAAATTTATCAAGTGGTTCCCAAAATTTTCTATCATATAAAAGAATTGGAATTTTTGCTATTTTTTTTGTCTCAATCAATGTGAGCAATTCAAATAGTTGGTGCATTGTTCCAAAACCACCAGGAAAAAAGACAAAAGCTTTTGATGGTGCAGTGATTATCAATTTTCTAGTAAAAGGAAACTTAAAAATTATTGATTTATTTACATAACTATTCATTTTTGACCTCCCATGGACTTCCATACCAATACCAACTGACTCTCCGCCTGCTTCAAATGCCCCTTTGTTTGCTGCCTCTGCAATTCCATCTGATCCGCCAGTAACTGTTACAAATTTTTCAACTGCGAGGGCTTGTCCGAGTTGATATGCTTCATCATAATACTGACTATTTGATTTTATACTATACGTACCAAGAACAGAAACACCTTCAACAAGACCAGTCAAAAATTCAAATCCTTCAACGAGTTCAGCCATAATCCGAAAAATTCGCCAATCCATATTGTGCATATTACCATGAAAACCTAATGAGGATAATTCGCATGCTTTGAATGCCTCTTCGTCGTGATTCCATTCAGTAATAACATCCATTGCTTCTTTGGCAGTATCAACGAGATACCAATGTTTTACTTGTTCACCATTGATTGATCCGACACTACAACAAGTATCCAATAAAAAATCCAAAATTGGTTGCCAATAATCTTTGCCAACCAACACGATTGGCAAACGACATAATTTTCCTAGTTCCATGTTATCTATAACTTCAAAAAACTCATCCATTGTTCCAAAACCACCAGGAAAAAATATATACGCATGTGCTGGTGCGGTCATCATCACCTTTCTAGTAAAAAAGTAATAAAACGCCATAGATTTTTTCACGTACGGATTTATACGCTGTTCAAACGGCAACTGAATATTCAAACCAAGCGATTCTCCGCCTGCTTCAAATGCCCCTTTGTTTGCTGCCTCCATGATGCCAGGACCGCCACCTGTAATTGTTGTGTAACCATTTTTGGCAAGTAATGCACCAAGCTGAACAGCTATATCATAATATTTTTCTCCCTGTTTAAATCGTGCAGAACCAAATACAGTGACTTCTTTATTCAGCGATGACAAAAATTCATATCCCTCAACAAACTCTGACATAATCCGAAAAATTCTCCAAGTATCACGAAAATCTCCACTTTCATTTATGTCATAACTAAAATTTTTTCCAATTTGTTCTTGTACTTTTTTGATAGTTTCTTCTTTCATATAAAAAATTAAAATGTTTTTTCTATGCTATATCCTACCTGTAACACGCGCTCTTCTGCCAACCGTGGTCCGAGAATCTGTAAACCAACAGGAAGACCAGATTGTGTTTTCCCTGCTGGAATAGAGAGTGCTGGAATACCTGCAACCGCAGCAGGACTTACAAAAACATCTGTAAGATACATTGCGAGTATGTCATCTGTTTTTGTACCAAAATTAAATGCTGGGAACGGTGATGTTGGTGTTAAAATCACATCAACACCAGTAAACGCTTCGTCAAATTCTTGACGAATGAGTGTACGAACTTTTTGGGCTTTACGATAATAAGCATCATAATATCCATCAGACAATGCATACGTTCCAATCATAATACGACGTTTTACTTCTTCTGGAAATCCTTGTTCACGTGAATTTGCATATACATTTATCAGTGATGTACCATCAACTTGCACCCCATACCGAATTGCATCAATGCGTCCAAGATTGCTACTATCTTCACTTGAAACTACGATATAATAAACAGGAATTGCATACTTGGTAAGTGGCAAAGAAATTTCTATTATTTCCATACCAAGCTCTTTACAAGATTGAATTTTTTCTTCAATAATTTTTCTTGTTTCTTCGTCTATGCCTTCAAGCTCCATATATTCTTTTGGAATACCAACTTTCATACCTTTTACAGAAGTATTCAAATTTTTTGAATACTGTGGCACTGCATCTGGGACACTTGTACTATCTTTTGTATCATGTCCAGCTATAACTTCCATGAGCAATGCTATATCTTCAACAGTTTTTGCTATTGGACCAACTACATCAAGTGAGCTTGCCATAGGCATAATACCATAACGAGAGTTGCGACCGTAACTTGGACGAAACCCAGCTACACCACAAAAAGCTGATGGCTGACGAATTGATCCACCAGTATCTTCTGCAATAGAAAAAATTGCTTGATGATCTGCTACAGATACTGCTGAACCACCACTTGAGCCACCTGAAACTTTTGTTTCATCGTATGGATTCTTGACAGGACCATACATGGAGTTTTCATTACTCGCTCCGTGTCCAAATGCATCACAGTTCGTCTTTCCAACTAGTACAGCACCTTGTTTTCTAATTTTTTTAATTACAGTTGCTTCGTATGGCGGAATATAGTTGTCTAAAATTTTTGCTGAAGCAGTTGATCGGACATCAATGGTACAAATTACATCTTTTACACTAAAGGGAATGCCTGTCAGTGCACCTGACTCTTTTTTTGTAATTCGTTTATCTGCTATTTTGGCTTCAACCTTTGCAACTTCATCAGTTATTGTTACAAATGCATTCAAATCTTTTCGTTCATAAATGTGATCCAAAGATGCCTGTGTCAATTCAACACTGGAAAATTTTTTCGTATCTAGTCCTTTTCGCGCTTCTGCAATTGTAAGTTCGTTGAGGTTCATGCTAGTTTTTATTGTCAAATACAGCTTTTACTTCCAACAAATCATATTTCTTTTTTGGAAATTGCGAAAGAATCTTTTTACGTGTTTCTTCACTAACTGGTTCTTCAACATCTTCACGCATAATATCTTCCAATCCAGTTACTTGACACGTTTCTTCAACTGTGTCCGTATTTACTTCTTTGAGCATATCAGCATACGTCAAAACTACCGAAATCTGATCGGCAAATTTATCTTTTTCCTGATCTGTAAGCGATAATCTAGCGAGAGTCGCAATCCGATCAATTTCTTCACGAGTTAATTTCATACGAAGAGAGTATATCAAAAAAAAAGGTGAGTAGCAATACCAGACAATGTTAAATTACACACTATTATTTTATCCGTAAATAAGTTTCTTCAATTCTATCTCACCAATAATCTGAATACCTAATTTCTTTGCTTTAGTATATTTACTTCCAGGTTTTTTGCCTGCAACGACATAGTCTGTCGCATGACTCACATGACTAGAAATATGACCACCAAGGATTCTGATATGTTTAGTTGCTTCTTCACGCGAAATATTTGGAAGTGATCCAGTCAAAACAAATATCTTACCTGCCAGCTTCCCTACTGTTTCATTCTTTTCATTCTTTTCAATTATAACACCATTCTGGTGCAATGCTTTTAGTAAATTTTCATTCTTTTTATTATGAAAAAAATTAAATAACGACTCAGCAACACGATGACCAACATCAGGAACATTTTGAAATGCTTCTACTGTTGCATCTTGAATTTTTTGCAGACTTCCAAAGTATTCTGCCAAACGAATCGCTGTTTCTTCACCAACATGTGGAATACCAAGGCTAAACAAAAAACGTGGCAACGTTACTTTCTTCGCTGTAATAATTGCATCAACAAAATTTTTAGCCGACTTATCTGCAAATCGTTCCAAAGGTTCAACATCATCTTTTGTGAGCATAAAAATATCAGCAATGTTTTTAATCAATCCTTCATTCACAAGTTGCTCAACAATTTTCTTACCCATCCCGTCAATATTGAAAGCTTTTTTGCTTACAAAATGAATAATATTTTTAAGCTCACGTGCGTAACAGGCATTGTTTGTACAAAATAATGCCACTGACTTTTGTTGTTTCTTGTCCACGATATTCCGACGTTCCACAGGAGACTCACACACAGGACATTTTTTTATTTCTTTTACTTTTTTTTCATCACCTGTTCGCATCTTTTCAAGAATCCTCACTACTTTTGGAATAATATCACCAGCTTTTTCTACCACCACCATATCACCAACCCGAACACCAAGCCGTTTAATTTCATCAAAGTTGTGCAATGTCGCATGAGTAACTGTTGTCCCAGCGAGCTGTACTGGTTCCATCAATGCAACAGGAGTAAGTGCACCAGTACGTCCTACTTGCACATAAATATCTTTAATCCGAGTAGTCCCCTGTTCTGCAGGAAACTTGAGCGCAATTGCCCAGCGTGGTGCTTTGCCAGTAAAACCAAGTGCGTCTTGATATTTTCGCTGGTTTACTTTGATAACAAGTCCATCAATCCAAAATGGTTGACTATTCCGTTTCTTGTCCCATTCATCATACAATGCAAAAATTTCTTTAAGATTTTTACAAACTTTCCAGTGAGTATCTGTCTTGAATCCAAGATCTCTCAATCGTTCCAATTCTTTTGCTTGTGTTTCTGGTATTTCCCCAGCAGAAATATCGTATGTTGTAAGTTGAAGTTTTCGTTCAGCAACAATTTTTGGATTTAACTGACGAATTGTTCCTGCTGCTGCATTTCGCGGATTAGCAAATTGCAGTTCATTTGTTATTTTTCGTTTTTTATTAATTTCATCAAGCATTTCACGTGGCATCCAAACTTCACCCTCAGCAACTAAACTAACTGACTCACGAAGTTTGAGTGGAACACTTTGAATAGTTTTGATATTTGCAGTAACGTCCTCTCCGACTTTTCCATCACCACGAGTGGTTGCAATTTCCAATAATCCTTTTTTATATATAAGAACCATATGTAGTCCATCAATTTTTAGTTCTACACAATAATCCAAATCATTTGATCTATGCCCAATAGTTTTTTCTAGATATTTCAAAATTCGCTCTTCCCAATTTTCCAAATCTTCATGAGTAAATGCATCATTAAAAGACCACTGTGGCACAACGTGATGTACTTTCCTGAACTTTTCCGCTGGCTCGCCTGCAATTCGTTGCGTTGGTGAATCTGGTGTAATTAATTCCGGATGTGTGTCTTCAATCTTTTGAAGTTTATCCATTAACCCTTGATACATCGCATCTGTTACTTCTGGATCATTTAGCACATGATACCGATATCGCAGATCATCAATCTGAGAGCGTAGGCGGTTAATTTTATTTTGTAATTCTTTATCCATAAAAATTATTATTCTAATTTTGTCTTATAAATCATTTTTTCTATACCACAAATAATATTATGTACTACAAATTTATTATTTCAAAAAAGAAATGTACCATACTACAAACTGTTGCCCCCAAAACATCATAACGAGTGTGGCAAGAGTCAAATACTGACCAAACGGAACTTTACTAGAAAAACTTTTTCTGCCAGATACAACAAACGCAATACTGAAACAAGCACCGATGATATACGCTAGCATGAGTGCCAATAAAATTACTGGCCAACCAACTATAACGCCGAGCAATACACCAAGTCGGACGTCTCCTCCACCAATCCATTTACCACGTGAAATAATATACTGTAATAAGAAAAAACCAGAAGCAACTATCGCACCGATTAACATTGTATACCAACTCTGCCAATTGACATACCAAGAGATAAAAAATAAAAATAATGCTGGTAGAATACTGGCTTGATCAAGTACTTCTCCATACTGCAAATCATATACAAATATAAAAGTCAAGAAAAAGATGCTTACTGCTGAGCGAGCAATAAGCCAAGTCTCAGCGCCATAAAATAAACTCAAAAAAACAAACACAATTCCCATCCAAAGTTCCACTGCTGGATATTGCCAAGAAATTTTTTTATGACACTGACGGCATACACCTTTTAAAATAAAAAAACTAACAATAGGAAATAAATCATACCACTTGATCATCGTTCTGCAATGCGGGCACATAGATCGCCCTTTATGAATATGTAATCCTTCATGCGCACGCCAAATCCAGGCATTCAAAAAACTACCCAAAAGTAAACCAAAAATGAATAAAACAAAAATATCAAAAATAAAAATCATATAAAATAAGTATAGCACAAAAAAAAAGTCACTGCGAGGAATATAAAAAAACTATGCTATAACTAAAAAAACACCCCCGTCTTTCAACGAAAGTGCTTTTCTTTGTATTTGCGACAATACTAGTTGCTAATACCTGATGGAGTCGCGTATACACTGCCTTTTGTCAATCCACCCATTGAGCCTTCAAGCGTCGTACTCACTGTGTATGTAGAGCCGTTAGCAGATATATATTTATATATTTCACTTCCAGAATTTGTTGGATCATGTGGCACTTGTCCCATGTATGGATTTGGACAAGCAGTCGCACCGGTTGCATGCCAACCAGTTGCATTCAGACATGCGTCGCTTGTACTTCCAAGTGTTATAGCTGTTGCACTTGTAGGATAATTATTGTTGTCTGTGTAATACAATTCTAGTGCTGTTTGTACTTCTTTCATGTCAGACAAACGCTTCGCATCACGAGACTTTTGACGAGCAGATCCTAACGCTACCACTGCCAACGTTGATAGCAGCCCAATGATAGCAATTACGACCAATAACTCAATCAAAGTAAAACCTTTCTTATTCATATACTCACCCCCTTTCGTATGTCATTTATTGTCATAAAAAATAATTAAAAAACTAAAACTATTATTCTACTTTTGCCAGTATCTTTTTTACTCTGTCAACTGTTTCTGATGGTTTGAAATGTGCTTTGATAAGATAATCTGCAGCACCCAAATCTTGCCCTCTGTCTACATCATCCTTTTGCCCCAGATTCGTAAGCAGAATAACAGGAATTTTTTTTGTACTATCATTCTTTTTTAATTGTTCAAGTACAGTAAAACCGTCAAGCTTTGGTAGAAGAATATCAAGGAGAACAATATCAGGTTTTTTCTTTTTTACTGCTGCAAGACCAGCTTCTCCATCTTCTGCAACATATATTGTAAATCCTTCCATTTCAAATTTAGTCTTATAAATATTGGCAAGAAATTTATCATCTTCAACCAATACAACAACAATTTTTTTATTTACCATACAAACAAAAATTATAATACAATAAAACTAGTATACCACAATACGTATAAATTGTGAATATGACTGTGGATATGATTAGTGTACTAAATTGCGTAAAGCTAAACCGACCGAGACAGACATGCGCGGTGCAATAGTATCAAGAAGTGGCTTCACACCCTGCTGATATACAACACGCGCCCACGGATCACCAACAAATGTTTTTATCTGAAATGTTTTCTCTATCCGTGAAATTAAAAAAGGGAAGACACCAGAACCACCTGATAAAATAATTTTTTCTGGACGTTTATTTTCATTTCCTAACTGACGCAAAAAAATATCAAATCCATATTTAATTTCTTTTACAATTGAATCCATGACAGGATCAAACATGCTCACTTGTTCGTCTGTGAGATTCATTGATGACACATCATATTTTAGGTTCTGAGCATATAAATCATCCACGCCAAAAACTTTAGCCAAAATATGATCAAGTGTATTACCACCAACCTGTATACTTCTGTGTGTCATTGGTAATCCTTGATCCATTATAAAAAAATTTGTTCGTTCTGCACCCACATCTACTACCATAACAATTGCCGTGTCATTACCGACCAGTGAACGTTCAAGCGCAAATGCCTCAGTCTCTAATTCATTCAAATGTAATCCAGCTCTTTGAAAAATTAAACTATAAAAACGCACAAGATCTTTTGGTGCTGCAGTCACCAACACATGAATATTTTTCTTTTTTTTATCTTGATCTGTTTGTGGAATCAACTGATGAACAATCTGCATGCTATCTATTGGCTTCTGAAGCAATTTTTTTATTTCTATATTTACTAAATTATCTACTTCTTTATCTGGAACTTGCGGTAGCGTTATTACTGCATGAAATATATGTGAAACTGGTAAACTTGCAGCTACATTTCGTGTAGTTGCACGTGCTTTTTTTACAAGAAGTTTTAGATATCCAGCATATTTTTCTATTCGCTTATCTTCATCTTGAACTACATTCTCTTTTTTTACTTTATCAGGCGCAAAATCTATTCCATGTCCTTCCTTTATAAGATCTTCAGTTGTTTTTTCTGGTAAAGCAGGAGGATGAATATCAAGTGCCTCATCTAAAATTCCATAAGTCCACAACAATGGACGTCCTTTCCGCTTATGCAATTCAACAAGTTTGATACCATGCGCACCGATATCAACACCAAGATAAGATTGTTCGTGAAAAAATAATGACATAAAAAGTATTTTATAAAAGTATATCACATTTATAAATTATCTGCCATACGTTGTAAATAAAATTTGTAAATTACAATATAAATGATACATTACATTTTATGCTCTGCCTTGCTTATTCTAGCCTTTCTCCAGTATACTATCAATATATTATACCTACACAAATATGCTCAAACTCTTTAATACCAAAACTCATAAAAAAGAAATCTTTCATCCTCTCTATGGAAATCATGTTGGTCTATATACTTGCGGTCCAACAGTGTATAACTATGCTCACATCGGCAATCTACGTACATACGTCTTTGAAGATATTTTGCGTAGAACACTAAAGTATCACAAATACAATATCACGCACGTAATGAACATTACTGATGTCGGACATCTTACTGACGATGCAGACGCTGGTGAAGACAAAATAGAAAAAGGTGCAAAACGAGAAGGCAAGAGTGCACAGGATATCGCAAAATTTTATACAGAAGCATTTATTCATAACATTCAAGACCTAAACATTCTTAACCCAACAATATGGTGCAATGCAAGTGACAACATTAAAGAACAAATTGATTTAGTACAAACATTGATTAACAAAGGACACACATACAAGACAAAAGATGGCATTTATTTTGATACCACCACATTTCCAACATACGGTGATATGGCTGGATTAAAAAACCAAGAGTTGAAAGCTGGAGCACGTGTTGATGTGGGCGAAAAAAAACATCTACACGATTTTGCTCTATGGAAATTTACAGCACCGGGAACAACTCGCCAGATGGAGTGGGAAGCCTTTGGGTGCCGTGGATTTCCAGGCTGGCATGTAGAATGTTCTGCTATGAGCATGAAATATCTTGGTGAACAATTTGATATTCATTGCGGTGGAATTGATCATGTGCCTATTCACCACACAAATGAAATCGCACAGTCAGAAGCTGTGACAGGCAAACATCCATCAGTAAATTTTTGGATGCACGGAGAATTTTTGATTATTGATAATGATAAAATGGCAAAATCTGGCAACAATTTTATCACCTTGCAAACACTCAAGGACAATGGTTTTAGTCCACTCGCCTATCGCTATTTTCTCTTGCAAACACACTACCGTAAACAGCTTACATTTTCTTTTGAAGCACTTGATGCGGCACAAAATGGACTACATCGCCTGCGTGAAAAAATCCATAATATTCCAAAAGATCAGCAAGGTGATCCACATCTACTGCATCAATTTGAAAATGTCATAGATGATGATTTGAATACACCAGAAGCATTGGCTATACTTTGGACAGGATTGAAAGATGGTTTAGTTAATCTTGAAATTATTATTGAATGTGATAAAATACTTGGACTAAACTTACACGAAACAACAAATGTAAATATAGATATTCCAAAACATGTACAAGAATTACTAAAACAACGCAAGTGTGCACGCGATGAAAAAGATTGGATAACTAGCGACCGTTTGCGTGATGAAATTGCTACTTTGGGATTTTTAGTTGAAGATAAAAACAACGGACAAGAAGTAAAAAACTATAAACATAAAAAATAATACTTAATAGACTATTTATTCTTAAATCAAAAATATGAATAGCACAACAAAAAATTGGATCATCGGCATACTCGTCGTCGCAATCATTATTATCCTAGTTTCACGCAATCATCAAACCACGCCAGCTATCCAAACTAATTCACCAACTCAACCTATTACACAACAAACAAAAAAAGCACAAAAAAGTACCAACATAACTCAAAAAACAATACAAAAGACTACAGCTACACCCGCAACAAAACAAACACCTACTACTGAAACAACAAATCTAAAAACAACAACTACTCCATCTGCACTTGTGGTTTCCTATACAAACAAAGCCTACGGCTACAGCATACAAATTCCAAAAACTTGGTACTGGAATCAAATGAATGTCCCTGTTCTCACATTATCTGCATCAAAAATCACTACTGTTGAAGAACCACTTACAAACGATAACATGAAAATTATACGTGCTGATCAACCTATTCCAAGTAACAACGTCGTAGTAATTAATCTAGGAATTTCTGGAGGAGCATCATTCAAAGCAATATATCTGAAATCTAATAAACATACACAAACAATTCAAACCATCATCAAATCGTTCATACCCAAAAAATAAATACACAATGTGAAACAACAACCATATAATCATACAAGCGTGATATTTGTACACAAGTGACGTATCTTTGTGTAGCGATTTTTTTCTCTTTCTGGTATACTATCCTTGTATGGCTTTTACACCTGATACATCAAAGACAAAAGAACAATCAACAAAACAAAAACTGGAGCAAAATGTTTCATCTGTTTCGGCTACGCCAAAAACACCAGCGTCTATTCAAGAACAGCAGACACCGACACAAGAACAAAACACACAACTAACTAACAATGCTGAACAACAACCATCCGCGCTCTCACAAGAACATTATACAACACCTGAAGTATCATCAGATATCAATCCAAAAAATAAAGCTAATTTTTTGGATAACGCTATAAATGAATTAAAAAACAAACTTTTTAGACAGAAAAAAAAACAAACTCATATTTCTCAAGTGCGTGATGAACTTACTGTAAAAATTGAACATGTTATGGAAGAAGGATTAAACGATGCATACGATGAACTTACGCAGATTCAAAAACAAGAATTCAAAATTAAAGGAGAAGAGACTGCTTTTCAAATACGAAATGTTCTTGCGACTACAAAAATGAGCATCAAAAAACGTATTCGTAAAATTCTTAAATTCCTAATTTCTTGGCTCAATATGCTTCCAGGTATCAATCATTTTTTCTTGGAGCAGGAAGCAAAAATTAAAACTGACAAAATAATTTCGTTAAATGAAAGAACGAAAAAATAACTCATGTCACTATTACAACTCACAGTCGGAGTATTTCCGGCCACACAAACTCAACCTACGCCAATTGATCCAACACTGATCATATTTCTTTTTGTTCTCATCGGTGTTTTGCTCATCATCGGTGTTTTGTTTATGATTCGCAGTATTTGGCATTTCACAAGTAAAATGGTCAAAGGATTTAGCCGTGTTGTTCTGCAAATTATGGTACCAAAAGAACGAAAATCAGAAGGACAAGGTGGGCAAGCAGGAACAGAAGATCGTTTGGAACAAGTGAAAGAAGAAATTGGTATTACTGAAACTTTTTTTTCAGCATTGGCAGGATTGAAAGCACAACGTGGATTACTCAATTGGCTTCGTGGTCGCGAAGATCACTTAAGTTGCGAAATTATTGCACACAATAATTTGATTTATTTCTATATCAACCTGCCTACAAAACTGCGTCAACTTGTAGAGCAACAAATCAATGCACAATATCCGTACGCCGAAATTACAGAGATAGTTGATTTTAATTTATTTTCTGAACACAGTGCAATTGTTGGTGGATATTTGGTTGGTAAACATAGAGGTATTTTTCCATTCAAAACATACAAAAAAATGGAATCTGATCCATTGACTGCGATTTTGAATGTTCTTGCAAAAACACCAGAACACAATAGTGCACTAGCAATTCAGTTTATTTTACGTAGTTCACACAGACGTTGGAGAAATAAAAGCATTGGAATTGTACATGAAGTAAAAAAAGGTAAAAAAATTGAACGTCTTAGTACTGAAACGTGGTTCACAAAAATAATACATCTCTTTTTTGAAACACTTGGAGATCTTTTCAATTCATCCAAAAAAGATCCAATGAATAAAGAAGAACATTACCAACCAACCGCCATGGAAGAAGAAATGTTGAAAGGAATAGAAGAAAAATTGACAAAAGGTGGTATGGACGTCACCGCCCGTGTCTTGAGTGTATCCGATAACGCAGAAACTGCACGCATGCACCTAGATAACTTCATAAGTGCATTCAGCCAATACAACTCATATCACTATGGTAATACCTTTCATGCTGTAATTCCACGAAATCAAACAACGCTTATTCGTGATTTTATATATCGTTCATTCAACGAAAAATACTATACTATATTAAATACAGAAGAAATGGCATCATTATGGCATTTGCCACTTCATTCTACAGAAGCTCCAAACATTAAGTGGCTCTCTGGACGGCAATCTCCACCTCCATCAAATATACCAACCGAAGGTTTATTACTTGGTTTTGTTGATTATCGTGGCATAAAGCAAGATGTTCATATGAAAAAAGCAGATAGGCGGCGACATCTGTATATTATTGGAAAGTCTGGAAGTGGAAAAAGTGTTACAATTGCAAATCTTGCAATTCAAGATATTAAAAAAGGGCATGGTGTTTGTGTTGTTGATCCACATGGTGATTTGATAGAGGCAATTATTGAACATATTCCAAAAGAACGTGCAGATGATGTTGTTATTTTTGATCCATCTGATATGGAACGACCAGTAGGATTAAATATGTTGGAAGCAAAAACACCAGATCAAAAAGACTTTGCTGTACAAGAAATGATTGGTATTTTTTATAAACTATTCCCTCCAGAAATGATTGGTCCAATGTTTGAACACCAAATGCGCAATGTTATGTTAACACTTATGGCAGACATTAATGATACGGGCACAATTATTGATATTCCACGCATGTTTACTGATGATGATTTTGTTTCACTATATAAAAATAAATTAAAAGATCCTGTAGTACGTGCCTTTTGGGATAAAGAAATGGCAAAAACAAGTGATTTTCATAAATCAGAAATGCTTGGTTATTTAATTTCAAAACTTGGTAGATTTGTTGAAAATGAAATGATGCGTAATATTATGGGACAACAAAAATCTGGATTTAACTTTCGTGAAATAATGGATAATCAAAAAATTTTATTGGTAAATTTGGCAAAAGGCAGGACTGGAGAAATTAATGGAAAATTACTTGGACTAATTATTGTAGCAAAACTTCAAATGGCAGCAATGGCGCGAGCTGACTCAGACGAAGAAAATCGTAAAGACTTTTATCTTTATATTGATGAATTTCAAAACTTTGTAACAGATTCAATTGCAACTATTCTATCTGAGGCTCGTAAATATCGCCTTGATCTTATTATCGCTCACCAATACATGGGGCAACTTACAGACGACAAAGGAAGATCAGAAATCCGCGATGCAGTATTAGGTAATATCGGTACAATTATGGTTGGACGTATAGGACCAGAAGATTCGGAAATCTTGTCCAAAGAATTTGCACCAACTTTTGGCTCATACGATTTATTAAATACACCACAATATTCTTTTTATATAAAAGAGTTGATTGATAACCAAGCAAGTAAGCCATTTTTGCTCCATGCGTATCCACCAATGCAAGGAAATAAAAAATTGGCATCAGTAATTAAACAACTCTCTCGTCTAAAATATGGACGTGAACGTAGCATCGTAGAATCAGAAATTCTAGAACGTACTAAACTTGATTCTGGGGTTAGTGAAAGTAAGAACGATATGATTGAACCTAGTTTATAATTTTTATTTATTCTTTATCTCTTTATCTATGTACAAACGTCTTCTATATTGGTTCGGACTGATATTAACAATGCTGATAGCACTTCCTGTATTTGCCGATGATTATGGGACAGCAAATACAGCCAAAGCATCAGGTTTATCAAGGTATGGCAAGTCTTTATTCCATATCTCAGGAAATATTGTTTCTGCTGTTCTATCATTGGTAGGAATTATATTTTTTATCCTTATGTTATATGGAGGATTTGAATGGATGACCTCTCGAGGAAAAGAGGACCAAACAAAAAAATCGTTGGAAATTATTTGGGGCGGTGTCATTGGTTTAATGATTGTATTGGCAGCGTACGCAATTACTATGTTCATGACAAGCAATATCATCATGCCGGCAATTCATTAATACGCACATGCTATCCGCATGTTTTCCACCTGACGAACTGACACAAGCATCAGTATGTGGTAAACTTTTTTATAGTACTGTTTTTTGAATAATGAATATATGAATCAAATCAACACACTATTATCTGCAAGAATAAATAGTCTTTTTACCTCAGACATGCAGAAAAAAAATAGAGAAAAACAAAATACGACACCATTTTTTGATACTAACAAAATAGAACAAACTGATACACCCACAGTATCAAAAATACAATACAATTCTCTGTGTACTATAATTTATGCCATGAAACAACAACTAGATGAAATGTTGCATGTATTTAATAACACAGACAATGCACTTTCACAATATCAAAATACAGACGACACAACTCTTACAAGTACTAAACGTGTAATAGAAGGAGTTTTTAATGGTGAGCACATGGTTAGCGCGGATGGGCATATATATAATATACCAGCAAACTATGCCAGCAAATCAAAACTTGTAGAAGGTGATGTAATGAAAGTTACAATCACCAAAGATGGCAAGCTCATTTTTAAACAGATTAGCCCAATAATTAGAAAAACACTTTTGGGTGAACTGGTGTGCAATGAACAGGGGCAATGGATTGTTGCTGTACAAGAAAAATTATACCGTGTCCTTACAGCTTCAATTACATTTCATCATGGAAAAAGTGGCAATCAAGTCACCATTATTGTCCCAAAAGATACACAAAGCAATTGGGGAGCTGTAGAGCATATTTTTTCTGTCTAAACATATACCTATGTCAGTACATGTACGTCAATGGATTTCTTCAATTGGCGTCTTTTTTTTATTTAGTTTCCTAGCTGCAAGTGCCTTTTTTTCATATCCAAATCTTTTTGGCTTTGATTCATACTATCATGCAAAACATAGTTTTTTAATTTGGCAAGCACATACCATTGGACTAGTACGACCTTGGGTTAATCTGCACTTTCTCTCTACCATGCCAGTTGATCCATACTTTTTATCTCATTTTCTCCAAGGACAACTCATCGGTTTTTTTGGTATCATCACTGGAACAAAAATTTTTTATGCTCTCATCATAGGATTTATTTTTCTAGTCCTCTATACAATTTTTTGTTTTACTCGTGTTCCGCATCCCCTACTCTGGACATTAGTTGCAGCTACATCATCTACAACATTTTTTGGACGACTGATGTTGAATCGTCCTTTTTTATTTTCAATTGCCTTACTTCCGCTCATATTTTTATTTCTAATCAAAAAACAGTATGTAGCTATGGCTATTACTACTATTTTGTATGTCCTTCTCTACAATCTTGGCATTTTTGTTATACCGCTAGTCACGCTATATATATGTGTAGATTTTGTAATTCAAAAAAAAATTAATCTCTGGCCGTGGAGTATTGCAAGTGGTGCAGTATTAGTTGGCTTACTTATACATCCAGACACTATCAATTATTTACATCTTATTTATTTGCATGTCATCGGTATTTGGCAATTAAAATTATCAGGTATTCAATTATCTAGCGGAGGAGAAATTGATATTGAAAATGCTATTACTTTTTTACAAAAAAATATTCTCACGCTTTCAGTCACTATAATTTCTAGTAGTGCATTTATTGCCTGGAAAAAATATATTATATCCAAAAATGATCGTACTATCCTTTGGTCACTATTTTTGCTCACTAGTGGCTGGTTGTTAGTATCTATAGTATATATTCGTGGAGTTGAATATTGGGTGCCATTTTTGTGGTTCTTTGCTGCATATCTCTATCATACTATTACAAAACTTCCTACACAGATTCAGATTCCTGCCATCATACAACACACTATTCATAAACAATGGTTTCCGTACGTTTTGTGCATGGTACTCCTTGTAGCTACCGTTCCTTTTACTATTATAAAACCAATGAGTTATATTTATTCCTTTAGCCAATACGATAAAAAAAACCTTGCTGATTATGCTTCTGCAAATACTTTTCTCATTGCTAATACACCAAAAAATTCTGTTGTCTATTATCCTAATTGGTCAATGTTCCCTAGAATGTTCTTTTTCAATACACATAATCGCTATATCGCTGCATTTGATCCAGTTTTTCTATATGATTATAATCATGAAACCTACTGGGCATGGTATAACTTTTCCAGTCAAGGAATATATTGTACTCACCAACCACCATGCTTGTCGCAAGACCTTGGTCACAACCTTAGAGCAGTCCCAGTCGCTATTCATACACTTTTTAATACTAACACAATCATCGTAAACAAAAAGCTAGACGCGTCCAGCACCCTACTCTGGTTATTAAAAACTGATAAACATAATTTTACGCGCATATACCATAACGATGAAATAATTATTTATCATATCAATAATCAATAAAAAAGAGATGCATAAAGCATCTCTTTTTTATTTCTTTTATTGAGATTAACTCATGTGCTTGGAGATGAGTTTTGTCATCTCAAACATATTGACTTCATCTTTGCCATCAAACAATGGACGAAGCTTGTCATCCGCAATAATATTGCGCTTATTTGCAGGATTCTGAAGATTATTTGCCTTGATGTATTCCCAAATTTTCTTCACCACTTGACCACGTGGCAATGGGCCTGAACCTACGACAGCTTCTAGCTCTGAAGAGAGTGTCAGCGGCTTCAAGAGCGCTGAATTTGCTTTTCTTGGCATAATCTATGTGTTATGAATGAATCGTGTGTGCTCGGATACGAGGCGCACACAAGAATAAACTTACCCACATGATACCATACTTGAGTACTAAATACAAGAGCAACTAAAATAATGAGTTTACGGTTGTAATAAAATGCGGTATACTTGCTTATATAAAAATATAAAAAAATAAAGATTCAAGATTGATTATTCTGAAATTTTGACATCACTGATTCTTAATTTTTTATATTTTATCTGTTATTTTAATTTCTAATTATGGCTCTATACCACGTTTATCGTCCGCAAGATTTCTCTTCCATTATTGGACAAGAACCAATAGTTAAAACGCTAGAAAATCAAGTAGCAAACGACAAAACTGCCCACGCATATTTATTTGCTGGTCCTCGTGGAGTTGGTAAAACGACTACTGCTAGAATACTGGCAAAAGCACTAAACTGCGAAAAACGTAAAGATGACATATTTGATCCTTGCAATACTTGTGAATCATGTAAAGAAATCAGTACATCACGTGCAATTGATGTCATTGAAATTGATGCAGCCAGTCATACAGGTGTTGACAGCGTTCGTGAAAATATTATAGAAAATGCACAATTCAAGCCAACAAAATCAGTATATAAAGTATTTATTATTGACGAAGTACACATGCTCTCTACAAGTGCATTTAATGCACTCTTAAAAACATTGGAAGAACCTCCTGACCATACTGTATTTATTCTTGCAACAACAGAACTCCACAAGCTACCAGATACGATTATTTCCCGCTGTCAACAATTTGATTTCAAAAAAATTCCTTATGAAATAATGAAAAAACAATTGCAGGGTATCTTGAAAAAAGAAAATGTAAAAATGGACTCTGACGTTCTTGACCGTGTAATTGTAAAAAGTGATGGCTGTGATCGTGATGCTTTGAATTTGCTTGATCAATTGATGTCTAGTGGAGAGAAAAAAATTACAAGAGAAACTGCATCGCTTATATTACCTGTTTCACGTACCAAAGATACACTAGCATTTATTTCTGCACTTATTACAAAAAATATGTCAGAAGGATTTTCGTTACTTGCAATCCAAGCCAATGCAGGAATACAATTTTTTCAATTTGCCAAAGATACACTTCAATTATTGCGCAGTATACTAATTTCGTCTATTGATTCATCTCACTCATCACTTGGTATAGATTTAAGCGAAGATGCTAAGAAAACCATTGAAACATTACGAAAAAATATCTCACAACAAGAATTAATCTGTTTGATGGATATACTTCTGAGACGCAAACAGGAAATTAAAACTGCACCACTACCACAATTACCACTAGAAATGGCACTAGTAGAATGGTGCACTAATGGATTATCAGAAAATATGAATACTGACCAGAGGGAAAAACAAAAAGATAAAAATGAAGTAGAAGAAGAAAAAGTAACATCAAAAACAAAAGAATATGTCAAAGATAAAGAACCAGAAAAACCATCTCTCAAAGAACGAGTAAAACATATAGTAAGCCACAATCAGATGGTTACAAAAGAAGAGGTAGAAAACAAATGGAATGAAATAATAAAAAGAATAGAAAGCGAATCTCCTTCTCTATCATTTATATTGAAACTCGCTGATATTCATGAAATCTCAGGAAACCAGATTACTCTTGCTGTTCATCATAGCTTCCACAAGGATAAATTAATGGAAAAAGCTTGTAAACGAAAAGTGGTAGATATTTTTTCTGATGTTCTAGGAAAAAAGACTAGTCTTGATATAATAATTACCGAAACTAAAGAAAATCCACGAGAAGACAAAGAGCTTCAAGATCTGGCGTCTGCCTTTGGAGGTGAGATTGTGCAGTAATATTGACAACATTTTTAATTTCCTATATTATGAGGCCTACAGAAAAATAAACTATTCGGGGATCGTCTAATGGTAGGACATCAGGTTCTGGTCCTGGGTATCGGGGTTCGAATCCCTGTCCCCGAGCAAACAGGAATTTACGTTAATTTCAAGCGCAAATCTATAATCTTTTTTATGATAATTAAAAAAGCATTAAAACCTACGAATATTTTTTTTCTGCAAGATAAAAAAGTATTGTATACATGTGATTTTCGAGCTATTAGCGAATCTATGGATTATAGTATTCCCGCTATGTGGAAGTATGAAAATTTATTACCATGGCTATTGAAAGATCAATATGTTACTGCAAATAGTGATTATAAGAAAATTGAGTACGCAGAGTCTAATGCTATACATGAAGTTAAGAAGACAAAAAATCCAAAAATTTCAGTATATGAAAAATTAAATAAGATCAAGTTGTCAGACGGTATAAATAAGTTGTGGGTTGCAATACCTCACCCTAAAGCTGATGAATTTGCAAAAGATAGAAAATTAAAACTCAATTATTCGTATAAAGATTTTATTACTAAAAACAATAAAGCTAAACAAAAAAAATTACTTGGAACACTAACTCCATCATGGCAAGAGATTAAATCATTGGAGCATCTTAATGAGTTGATAGATAGTAATAAGAGCGGATTTGTAAAAAGAAAACACGGTTCTGGCGGTTATACTGTATTTGATATTAAAGATGTAAAAAATAATAAAGACTTTAATAATCTTTTTGAACAAACTGCTAAAGATTGGTTTTTTGAAGAGAAAATTGATGGTAAATGCTACAGCATACAATGTGTTAAGTATAAAAATAAAAAAGATATTACCATTTTTGGGTATTCAGAACAAATAATTGCAGACGGTAAATATTTTATGGGTTCAAAAATTGTGAATTTAGATTCATTGGAACCAAAAATTTTTGATCAACTCAAAAAAGCCCTTACTAAACTATTACCTTTAATTTCCAGCTTTGAAGGATTCTTTGGTATTGATTTTATTGTAAATAAAAATGGCAAATTATTTGTACTAGAGGCTAATATAAGACTAACTGCTGCAACAATACCAACACTTTTAGTAAACATATGCGGTGTTGAATCTGCTATTTTTAACGAAGACTATAAAATTGATGATCTTTCTGAGGATGATTTAATTATTGGCTACGATACTGCAGACAACCTTGTAGATGTAATTTGTAAATAATATAAAATAAATAAGCTGTTATTAAGTCCATTACTTTAGTTTTATAATACCTAGTGTAACACAAGTATGGCAATCCTCTTCTATCCAATCTGACCCATTCCACCGACCAGCTTTACCTGTTCCTTTACAAATTGGACAAATTTTTTCATTAAATTTTAATTTTTTTTTCTTACTTTTCCATATATCTATTTCATGTTCATGATCTTTATAATTATTTTTTATCTTGTACAAATAATTCAACAAATTACTTTTTGTAATATATGTTTTTTTTAATGATGGATTTTTAATAAAGAAATTATCCATATTAATAATTTGATCCTCACCTTCTTTTTTTATATTAACTGTAAAATTTTCATGATAAAAATGATATATTTTATTTATAAACCTTTTTGGTAATTTCGGCTAATAATTATGAATATGCGAAGCCACGCCATTGTTACCAGACTGACTTTGATAAATACCTTAAACGTTCGCGGTCTCTATTTTTTAACCATTCCAATTAAAAAATGTCCGGCAGTAATATCCCATGTGGAATTTACTGCCGGACATGTATTGTGCCACTCGCTCTGGTACTTACGATACCATCGCGAGGAGCTGAGCGATAGCAGCCAGGGCGAGTGCGTCCGGGCTTTTGTTTATGGCTTTGCGCCACGGAAACAGCCGTAGTACGTCACCACCATTTTTAATCCGGGCGAAATTGAGTAGCTTGTAGCTCTCATCATGATCCTTCTTGAGCCATTCAAATGGCATCCATAGACCGTACGCGTGCATTCCCTCGTTTGCACTGGCGTCGGCGACGAAGAAGGAACGGTTGGGATTCAAGGACATGCCTGTGAGCATATTGGCTCGCCCTGTGTCAAGACTGCCTTCTTCGGCGGATTCCCGAATCTGTGCTTGCTCGTGTGACTCATCCGGCAACACGAATCCGCCCATCGCGCACCAGACGGGCTCGTCGCCCATGTTGGCACGCTTCTCGAGCAAGAGCCCCACGAGGAGCTCGCCTTC
>QIHL01000004.1 GCA_003230965.1 Candidatus Magasanikiibacteriota bacterium
ATTTTTGTGAATAAAGTTTATATCAAGCATACTGATTATTTTCTATTATCTGTAATTAAATTATTTTATTATTTATTTTTTTTATAAATTTTTTATCAATTAAATACTGGTAGTTTTATATTAAAGACCTAGTAATTTTTTTATTTCACTAGATTTATGACCTTTGTATGCAGAAAATTGAATAATTGAAATAAGCAAGTTATTTTTTTTTATATATTGTTTTAGATCTACTCTAAGTGCGTGTTGGTCATACCCAAGTCCAATTATATTAGGTTTAATTTTTTTTATGACACGATAAATACCAAGTACTGAATCTCCCAAAATTACTTGGTCTACAAGCCTATTCTCTTTGACTAAATCTATACGTTCTTTTTCTGAATGAAATGGAATTCTACCTTTTAATTCTTTTACAATACTATCTCGTGCAACAGCGACTACAATTCTATCTGCCTGTTTTTTTGCTTGACGAAAAAATGAAATGTGTCCAGAGTGTAAAAAATCAAATGTGCCGAATAGGAGAATAGATTTCATGTTCAAAAATTATATTTTTATTTTTTTTGTCCAGTTGAAAACTTTGGTTTTACAAGAGGAAACAACACGCATTCTCTAATTGGTTTATCAGCGAGAAATGCAAATAATCGTTCTCCAAAACCAAAGCCACATGTTGGTGGCATGCCGTGTTCTAACATTTCTACGAATTCCCAATCTGGCATCATTGCTTCATCATCGCCGTTTGCAATTAGTTCTTGTTGTTTTTCAAATCGTCTGCGTTGTTCAAGTGGATCATTTAATTCTGTATATCCATTTCCTACTTCACTGCCAGCAATCAAAATTTGGAAGCGTTCTGTTAGATCAGGATTCTCTGGACAACCTTTTGCAAGTGGTGAGATAAGTTTTGGATGTTTAGTCAAAAAAACTGGACCAATAATATTTTTGCGACAGTATTTCCACAATGTGTCTGTCAACCGCTCACGATTTGTTCCATCAAATACAACACCAAGTTCATGAAGTTTTGCTTTCATATTTTCTTCTGTTGCGAAAATCACATCAATGCCAGTTTGTTTTTTTATTTCTTCTACATATTCAATCACAGGCCACTCCCCTGCTAAATCATAATCATAGCCACGTGTACTAAATTTTGTCGTACCAAAAACTTCTATTGCAATTCGTTGATATAGTTCACGTGTTAATTTCATGCCATCTAGATAGTTTGCGTATGCCCAGTAAAATTCCATATTGGTAAACTCTTGTAAATGGTCAGGACTTGATCCTTCATTACGAAATACACGTCCAATCTCAAATGATTTTTCAAATCCAGCAGCCATCAATCGTTTTTGCCACAATTCTCCAACAGAGATACGCAGATAAACGTCAATATCATAATCATTGTGATGCGTCTTGAAGGGGCGTGCTTCAGCACCACCTGTTGTTGTCTCCAAAAAAGGTGTTTCAACTTCGGTAAAATGATGTTCTTTCATAAATTCACGAGTAACTATCCAAAATTGTTCCTTTTTACGAAATAATTCACGTAATTCTTGATTTATAAGTAAGTCAAGATACCGTTTACGCATACGAAATTCTTCATCTTGGATGCCATGAAATTTATCTGGTAATGGACGCAATGCTTTTGATAAAAGTGTCCAAGATGAAATCAAAATAGACTCTTCTCCTGCATTCGTTACAAAACGAGTTCCTGTTACGGAAATAATATCAGCAACATCAATTTTTTTGACTAGTAATTTGAATTGATCCTTGCCTAGATTATCTTGTTTTGCAACAAATTGCATTTTTCCTGTAGCATCTTGGACATGACAAAATACAAGTTTTCCCATGTCTCTTTTTGCCATAATACGTCCAGCTATAGTGACTTCTATATTTTCCTTTTCTGCTAGAGCTTCTTTTACAGAATGTGTTCGTTTAGCTGTGGTCGGATAAGGAGAAATGTTAGATTCTTTGAGTGCGGCTAATTTTTGAAGTCGCATAGCGTGTTCGTCATTTATATGTTGTTCTTGTTTTGGCATAAGTCAGCAAAAAATAGTATAGATAGTGTATCAAAACCTGTATTGAAATACAAGACCGCCTCTTGGACGGTCTTTATTAAATAGAGATTATTTTAATTTTAAGAAATTTTTTGAATTTTGTGGGTCTGCTTCCCTCCTGGCGTATCAACGTCTATTATTTGTCCTAATTTTTTACCCAGGAATGCTTCACCTAATGGAGACTCATTGGAAATCCGTCCAGAAGCTGGATCAGCCTCTTGTGCACCGACAATAGTATATGTACGTTCTTTTCCATTTGTGACAATAGTGATTGTAGAACCGAGTATTACTATATCGCCATTTCCAGCTGATTCATCAATAATTTCTGCATTATTAATAATAAAATCTACTTCTTTCAGTCTGCTTTGTGTCCATGCCATGTCGTCTTTAGCTTGGTGATATTCCGCATTTTCAGAAAGATCCCCAAGCTGTTTTGCTTCATCAATACGTTTCGCAATGTTAGGAATTTTTTTTTTACGTAATTCCTCCAGTTCATGTATAAGATCTATTTTTTTTTGTGGAGTAATATATTGTATTAAATTTTGTACCATAATAATGTATTTTTAAGAGAAAAGAGAATCCATCACTATGTTTGATGGAAAATAATAGTATATTCGTCAAGCTATTTATTGTCAACAGGTGAGCCAAGTTTTTTTTCGTATTGTCCCCACCATGCATAAAATTTTTCTGTAATTGGTTCACTAATGCCACTTCCTTCTCCAGCACTTTCTATGAGAACAGTAACGACGATTCTGGGATGATTAAAAGGTGCATAGGAGGTGAACCATGCATGAGTGTCATGTATGTTACTCCATTGCGCCGTTCCAGTCTTTGCAGCTGCGCTAAATGGAAGATATGAAAGACCGTGACATGAACCTCCTACGGCATACACGCAATCATTCAAGCCTAATTGAACTATACGCATATTTGCTTTATCTATCGGGTATATACGTAATTTTATTGGTGGTATTTGTATTTGTTTTCCAGTTACTGGATTGGTATATGCGTCCACAACTCGTGGTTTGTATTGTGTGCCATTTGCTGCTATCGCACTAGTCATAAAAGCTATTTGTAATGGTGTCGTGAGAAAGTCTCCTTGACCGATTGAAAGATTGTATGTATCTCCAATATACCACGGCTGTTTTTTTGTTTTGAGTTTCCAAGCTGGTGATGGTAAAAAACCTGCTGCTTCTCCTGGCAGATCAATACCCAATGGTGTACCAAAACCAAAAGATTTTAGCGCTGCCACCATTCTATTAACTCCCATACCTTTGAATTTTTTGTATCCACCGCCGATGTAATAAAAAAATGTATTGACAGATTGTGCTAGTGCTTTTCTTACGTTTGTAATGCCATGTCCTCCTGCAAGCCAATCTGGATAAAAATGTCCTGATGTCTGTATACCACCAGTACTATTGACAGTTGTATAGGGAGTAATAATGCCATCTTGAAGAGCAGCTAATGCATACGCAGGTTTGATTGTTGAGCCAGATGGATATGTTCCTGCAATAGCCCTGTTAAATAATGGATGATTTGGATTTTGTATATATTTTTTATAGTTCGTTTCAGATATGCCTCCAGAAAAATCATTATTATTAAAACCAGGTAGACTGACAAGTGCAAGAATATTTCCAGTATTCGGATCTAGTACAACGGCTGCCCCTTTAGTTTTGCCAGCCTTTGCCATGTAGGTATTCATAATCTGTTCCATTTTTGCTTGCATTGCAGCATCAATAGTAAGGTGGATATTTTGACCAGGAGTTGACGGTATTTCCGATATAATATTTTGTTTTCTTCCTTTTGCATTGACTTCAATTTTTTCAGAACCATAGGTACCACGTAATACTGTTTCATATACAGCCTCAACACCAGTTTCTCCAATGTTGTCAGACGGTAAGTAGTTTTGTGATTGAAGTCGTTGCAAATCATTTACAGATACTTTACTTTCATATCCCAAGACATGAGATAAGGATAAAGTGCTCGTCGTGCCGATTTTACCATTTGGCTCAATGTTGAGTAGATATTTACGTTTACTCCCTTCCTGAATTTGAACCCCTGGCATATTTGCTGCTTCAATTTGAATAGATAAAGCAGTGGTGTAATCTAAATTATTTTTTATAATAATAGGTTCAAAGCTGTATGAATGAAAAATTTCTAGCATATTGCGTACTGTTATCGGTGTAGAATCTATGAGAGCTGCCAAATGCTTTAATTCCTGCTCTCTGGTAAGGGCATCTTTAGGCAGATATTGTGGTGTTACAGTTACTTCAAAATCAGGGATATTTTGTGCTAGTTGTCGTCCTTGTGCATCAAAAATTAAACCACGTTGTGATGGGAGTGCAATTGTACGAACACGATTACCAATAGCAAGACTACTATATTCTCCACCATATATAATTTGTAAAATAAAAACACGTCCAATAAAAGTAGCACAAATAATAGCCATAATAGTAAAACCAACCCATGCTGTTTGTGAGCGTAGGCTACTTTTTACAAATCTTCCTGTTTTCGGTATTGATGGTTGTCGTTGTGTTTTTTCATCAAAATCAAATGACTCTTCAACCCACTGTGTTGAATGTCTAGAATGTTTCAGTGAGTCAATACCTTCAATGTCTGGAAAAAATTTATTTTTGTTCACAGAATATTATCATCAAAAAAGAAAATTATTTTTGTATTTGAATGGAATGTCTAAAGCGAAAGTTACCTTGTGTCCAAAGAATAAATGGGTAAATTGCACCAACAGCGAGTGTCGTCCAAAGCATTTCCCACAAAAAATTGACAAAAAGATATATCCAACGAATATCAATATGAGCTCCTCCAATACGTACAGTAAGTAATAACAAAATATAAAGTAGACGAAACATAAATAATGAAATTGGTGTAATAAAAAATGCAACAGTCCAATTACGATTGGTAAATACATCGTGTAATAGCCAGTATGTGAAGAGCATTGCAATAGTTCCACTGTAGAGAATAATGCCAAATGGGGAAAGACTATATAATTCAATTATAAAGAGTGTTCCAAATGTAATCCAGACTACACGTCCAGATTCTGTGAATAATAAAAGTAACAGCATACAAATAAAAATACTGTTTATTTTTGAAAATGGTAGCGGTAGGATATAACTAACAAGAATATGAATTGTTGCCACTAGAATAATCAAGAGAATAGTCGTAATGAATTTAATTAAGCTAGACATATATATAAACTACTCTTGAATCGTACTTGTTGATGTATCTAGGATAATTGAGACAGTTATAACTCGTTGCAATTGTACTAACGGAGAAATAAATGCAGTTTGAAATGGTTGATAAGCTTCCTTTTCTACTGCCTCTATTTTTCCAATAAGTAAACCACGTGGAATTTGAGATTGAAGACCTGATGTTATAACCATATCGCCAATCGTTATTTTTTGATTTTGTGGCACCATACCCATATGAAGTGATGTCCCGTACCCGCCCTCTATTAAACCGATACTTCCATCTATGTTGTTGATTGTTGAGGCAATAATGCTCTGGTGATCATCAAGCAGTCTCACAATAGTAGTATGTGCTTCCACACGTGAAACTGTTCCAATGAGTACACCATTTTGAACAACAACAGGATCACCAATTTTAATATGTTGTTTCGTACCGCCATCAATAATAATTGAACTACCAAGAGGATCAATATTTTGACCTATAACATTCATTGAAATGAATGAATAAGAGTGCGAGGAAAAGAAGTGAAGAGATTGTTTGAATAAAGCATTTTTTTGCTGTAATTGTGTGTAGTCTGTTTGGTTTATTTCCGATGCAATATATTGTTTTTTTAAGTTGGTGTATGCTTGTTGTAAAGCGTTTACACTATGAAAGTGATCTGTGTTTCCTTTGATAGTAACGCTCCAATCATATACTATTTGCGAAGTTGGTGCGATAAGACTGCGTACAAAAATATCTATTGGTTGCAACCAGCCGAGATATTGTATTCCAATGATTATTGCAATCACGATAGATATAAAAGAAAAAATTTTGACACGTGATCTCTTAGGCATACATACTATCTACCATTTCTAGCCGATGGCAGGCGGACAAGTTCTAGTAGTTCCTGATCCTCAAGTAGCATGCCAGTACCTCTGACAACAGCAGTTAGCGGATCATCTGCAATACGAACTGGAATTTGTGTCGCCTCTGCAATCACTTGATCCAGACTACGTAACATTGCGCCACCACCAGTGAGCAGTAATCCACGTTCATGAATATCTCCAGTTAACTCAGGAGGTGTTACTTCAAGCGTCATTTTAATAAGTTCTACAATTGATTGAACAGAACGAGCTAGCGCTTCTCTAACATCATTGTCAGTAACCATAACTTCTTTTGGTAAGCCAGTTAGAATATCACGTCCACGCATAGGGAATTCTATATGTTCCTGTAATTCAAAAGCAGATCCTATTTTTATTTTAATTTGTTCTGCATGACTTTCCCCAACGAATACATTAAATACTTCACGAGCATATTGTATAATGTTTCTATTCATTTCATCTCCTGCCACGACTGTTGATTTCCATGTGACAATACCACTTAACGAAATGACTGCAACTTCAGTATTTCCACCACCAATATCAACAATCATATTTCCTATTGCATCTCGTATAGGCATACGTGATCCGATTGCTGCTGCCATTGATTCTTGGACAATAATCACTTCGTGCGCACCTGCTGAGAGTGTTGCATCTTCTACTGCTTTGACTTCTACTTCAGTAACTTCAAGTGGTACACAGATAACAATCCGAGGACGTGTTAACCATGACCGACTATCTTCATGAATTTTGTCAATGAAATACTTCAACATTTTTTCAGTAACCTCGTAGTCAGAGATAATACCGTGCGTAAGTGGTCTGGTAACTGTGATATGCGGCGGTGTTTTGCCGAGCATATATTTTGCTTCTTTTCCAACAGCCAAAATTTGATCTGTTTTTGTATTTATGGCAACAACAGATGGTTCATTAATCACGATTCCTTTTTCTGGTACATATATCAATGTATTGGCTGTACCGAGATCAACGCCTATGTCTTTACTAAATTTTCCGTACAATCTATTGAACATAATTTGTTTATTTGTTTATGCAAGTGTGAATTGTATTTAAATCAATGAGATTCACTATGTCTTCTGTTCGTTTTTTTACTTCTACTTTTCCTTGTCCTAATGTTTTTGGACTTACGACAATTCTAGTCTGGATGCCAATCAAATCGCTGTCCGCAAATTTTTCACCAACACGAGCATCACGATCATCATACAATACGTCAATACCTTCTGCACAAAGTTGTTTATACAGCATATCAACTTTTGTTATATCTGTAGTTTCTCTACATAAAGACACAAGGTGTACGTCAAATGGTGCAACCGATTCTGGCCAAACTATACCTTTGTCATCAGCAAAACGTTCAACTATGACTCCCATGAGACGAGTAATACCAATACCATACGAACCCAGAAAAACTGGAGTTTTTTTTCCATCTTTTCCAGCAACATACAGACCGAGTTTCTCGCATTTACTTGTTCCAAAATTAAAGATGTTTCCTACTTCTGCTGTTTTTACTTTTTCAAGTTCTTCTTTTGTTATGTTGAGTTCTTTTAGTATTTTATTATTTATAACTTCTTCATTGATTGCAATATGTTTTTCTCTATTTATAAATATCGTATCTTCTCCTGCATTTGTTATTGTTTGAAATTCATGGCTGAATTGTGTAAACGCACCACCGCTAGCAAAAGTAATATATGTATCTTGACCTAAACCAATTCGTTCAAAGATTCTCATATATGCATCTTTAGTACCATCATAGAATTTTTGGTGTGTTTCTTCATCCAGACTGTAGGAATACATGTCTTTCATTACAAATTCACGTCCGCGCATGATTCCGCTTTTTGCTCGGAGTTCATTACGTAGTTTCGTCTGAAATTGATAAACATAGGCTGGCAAGTCTCTATAACTTGAGAGATATGTTCGCATCATATTTGTAATTGGCTCTTCGTGCGACCATCCAAAACCAACGTCTGTGCCATTTTTTAGTTGAGATTTGAACCATACATCAACTTTTTTATCGTCCCAACGATTTGTTTTTTCCCAGAGCTCTTTGCGTTGCAATGTAGTCATAATAATTTCTTGTCCACCTATTGCATTCATTTCTTCTCGGACAATTTGTTTAATTTTTTCCAAAACACGTATGCCAAATGGTAAATACGCATACACGCCAGCCATTTCTTTATAAATAAAACCAGCACGAATTAAAAGCTCTGCATTTTTTGCCATTTCATCTTTTGGCGATTCTTTGAGTGTTTTTGTAAAAAGTTGTGATTGGCGCATAATGTACTACAATTATAGATTAGATATTAGGATTTTTTTTTCCATTATGAGAAGACCAAATGAATAATGCAAAAAGAATAATAATCAAAATTAATGCACCAAGATTCCAGTAATTGAGTAGACCAGAGGCTTGAAAATATAATAATGCAATTAGGAGCAGTGATGTAATAAAACCATAACGAAAACTTCGTTTAACATAGCGAAATAATAATTCATCTGATTTACTCCAAAAATGAAAAACAAAGATACTGCTAAGTGAAATTGTACCGAGTAACGCCAAAAAAAGACTAAAGTAAAAAAATATGAAATTGAGAAGACCTGCATGAAAAGGGTCAACATTAAAAAGCACAATTACCCATGCTGCCCAACATAGAATTGTAGCAGTTGTCATGATAATTAAATATTGACGAAATGTCATAATTCAAGAAAAAATGAACCCTCTACAGGGCTTTTATATAGTACTGTAAGTACGGGTTTTTTGCAAATAATAAAATTGATGGACATATGCCGTCCATATAGTTTTTATACTTCCTTACGATAGATATCTAATTCGGTCTACTTCATTTTTGCCTAGTTTTTCATTGATTTTTTCAACAATTTCTTTCTGACGAAGACGGATTTCCTGTGCAAGAGTGGAACTAGTACATGTTACAGTTAATGTTCTATTTTTCAAAAATTGCGGTTTTGCATGCGATCCTAATTCTTCACCTAGTAATTCAACAAATGCAGCCTCTGCTAATTCAACAACTTGAGTAGCTTGAAGTTGTTTTTCAAGTGGTTTTTTAGACTTCATTTTGTCATTAAGCGCGTCACCGATTTGAATAAATGGCATATATAGAATGTTTACAAATAATCTATATATATAATATCACAATTTTTAATTTGAATCCATGCGTACTATCACAGTTGCATGTTACATCCGGAATGTTGAGAGTTTACAATAATTACAACGCCCGCAGGCTTGTTTTTTGGTTATCGCTGAAAAGTCAGTTGCGTAGATTTTGTCAATTATTTTAATCATTTTTTCTTCAAGCTTTTTAATATCTTTTTCTTTTCCCAAAAAATCAATTTGTACATTTTTATTTAAATAGTAATATGTCAAATTGCCTACCTTGCCGATGTTACGATACTCTGGCAACTGTTCTGCAATAAGCTGGTATAAAAGAAGTTGATCTTTATCATCACCAATAATTTTTTCTTTTACTTTGCCAGTTTTGTAATCAATAATATGTAGACTACCATCTTCCAATTGGTCTACACGATCAATTTTTCCTGTTATTAAATATTTGCCTAATTTTAATTTGAATCCTTTTTCCAATGTGAGAGGAATCGTCCAATTATCTGTATGAAACGTATAAAATGTTTTTAAAATTTGACGACCTTTTTTGAAATACTCTTCTCGTTCATGCTTTGAATGGTACCAATCAGAAATCCATGATGTTTCGTATAGCTCAAGTAAATCATCAAATGGTAGCACATGAATATTGGATGTTTGTTTACTGTCTTTTTTTGTTCGTGTAAATAGTGATCCTTGTTCAGCGCTGTTGAGTGTTTGTATTTGTTTATAAAATTTTTGTAATGTTATATGCATAGAATTACCAAAACTAAATTGTGGCGATCCTTGCAATGGTACTTTCAGTATATATGCCATTTTGAATTGATACGGACAAACTTGGAATGCACGTAAAGATGAGAAAGAAAATCTTTTTGGAATTTCGTATAAAACAGATGATGTTTTTTTATCCTCTTTTTTTTGTGTTCGTGATACATATTTATCTTTCATCATATTAATTCGTTTCATATCCAGCGTATCAGTAAATTGAATTTCATTAAGGAAACGACTAATTTTCTTTTTGCGTTTTGCTCCTTCATAAAAATTTGCACTAGTAAAATATAACCGTTCTTTTGCACGTGTAATTGCGACATAAAATAAACGACGTTCTTCTTGATAATGGTAGTTACCTTCTGGTAATGATTCTTTGATAAGTGCTATTGGAAGTTCAATTGAAGCACTTTTTTGTGTGCTTGGAAATCGTTGCTCTACACAATTTACTACAAATACATATTTAAACTCCAAGCCTTTTGCACCGTGGACTGTCATAATATTTACAGAATCAGATATTTCCGATGGTTGATACAGAGTACCTTCGTCACCAGATTCTAGCACCTCAGTGTAGTATGCGACAAATCCACTTACGTGTGCATTAGCGACAGCATCCTGATATTTTTCAATATAAGAGAAAAATTGTTTCAAAAATTGAATGGAACATGCAGCATTTTGATCACCGCTGTCTACTTGTTGCATGAGCCAACCGATGTAGCCACTTTCTTTTAAAAATTGCATCAAAACAATTGTTGGTTTTTCGTATCGTGCATGCTTGATGCCATCATGAATTAGGTGCATCAATGTATCACAAACTTCTATACCTTCTGCTGTCAATCCAAACTCTTTTGCACGTTTGAGCATTTCATAATATGAAACAGACTTTTTTTTTGCCATGTGTGTGAATTGCAAAATATCTCGTTCACTTATATGTAAAAAAGGCAATCTTAACATCCGATACACGGACGCCGAATTACGATAATCATCAATTATACAAAAAAAATGGAATGCGTCCAGTATAATAGATTTACGAAATAATCCACTTGATGAAATATATTCATACGAAATGCCAGCATGTTCCAATGCTCCGATAAATGGATCTGCATGATTATTTGCACGTACGAGAATAGCAAAATCGTTCCATGTTGTATCTATATTTTCTGTTTTTAGTTTTTGAATTTCTTCAATAACTGATTGTACTTCTTGGTCTACTGTTTCTACGTGTATATGTATGACACTACCGAGACCTTGTTTTTTTGTTGCAGCAGTTAATTTTTTATTAATTTTTAATTTTACTTCCAAACGATCTGGATTATTATGAACAATAGATTCGTGAGCCAAATCCAATATTTTTTGTCCAGACCGATAGTTTTCAGTTAGAACAATTTCTTTTGCTTTCGGATAATCTTCTTTGAAATGTAAAATGTTTGATACACTCGCTCCACGAAATGCATAGATAGACTGATCATCATCTCCAACGACTGTCAGTTGCGACTTGCCGGCAAGTAGTTGAATCAATCTATACTGCGCCCAGTTTACGTCCTGAAATTCATCAACAAGTATGTGAGTAAATCGTTCTTGCAGTACTTTACGAATCAATGGACGTTCTTCCAAAAGCTTAACAGTATAAAAAATAATGTCACCAAAATCTAGAACTCCTTTATCTAAAAGTAGTTGATTGTATGCGTGATAGGCATTTGCAACTTCCAAAATTTTATTCTGTTCTTCTTTTGGTATGTCATCATGATTCAATGCTAGAGATTCTGCATACGCAATATAGTCGCTTGGACAAACGAGTTCGTCTTTGCACTTACTAAAGTGCCGAAGCAATTCGTGGATATGGAACGATGGACTACCAAGTGGTCTATAGTATGATAAATTCAAATCATATATGTGTTCTTTAAGCATGAGCCAGGCATCCGTTTCTGTACTTATATTAAATTTATTTGGGATGCCAATATCCAAACCATACTGTTCCAAAATTTGCTGACAAAACGAATGAAATGTTTCAATTTTTAAATCTACATAACCTAGATTAAGTGCTACGTCCACGCGATCTTGCATTTCTGCTGCTGCTTTGTCTGTAAATGTCAGTGCCAAGATATTTTCCGGTGCTATTTTTTTTTGTTCAATCAAGTATATAATTTTTTGTGTAATTACTGTCGTTTTTCCTGTACCTGCCCCAGCCACAATTAAAAGTGGACCATCTGTATATTTTACAGCATCATTTTGTGCTTTATTGAGTTTCATAGACATGATGGTGGAAATTGAAGGAAAAAAATTTAAGAAAAGATATATCTATTATTATAGACTAAAAAACAACGAGTATACAAATTTTACTACAGGATTGACATTTGGATTGTATGCTATAGCAATACCTAGTGCGCCAGTAATACTAAGTGCAGTTAAACCGAGCAGAGCAATAATCACTTGAATCCATCCGTAGGTATATAGTTCTTCTGCATGGAGTAATATCAACCATGTTTTTTTCAAAAAAGATCCAGACATAAAATATACCAATCTATCTTTTTCTAACCATTTAATTAGATAAAATAATGCAATCAATCCATATATTATTATCGTAATTTTGGCAAAATTTTCATGCATTTGGATGAGCGGTGTCTCTCCAATAATTTGCTCCGCAAAGTGTCCAGAAAGATATGCAAGAACAGAAAAACCACTACCTATAACTACGAGGAATAATTTAATATAAAACCAGCTATGCAATTCACTAATTTGTCGCCAACGTATCAATTCCATCAGTGTGTATAGCGAAAGTAAAGCTATGGGAAAATGGACAAGGATAGTATGTATATTCATAAGAAATTTTACAAATCTTATTTTTTGTACAAGAGAGACTATTATGTATTAGTCAGACTGTATTTATATTTTTCCAATAGACTTAGCACTCCTGCGTATCTCTTTATATGCGATGTTATCTCCCTTTTGTTCACTATCTACTTCAATATCTATTTCATACATTGGTCGATTTGCTGCAAGTTCTTTGAGTGTAACCAAAAGTTGTGTCTCTGCAAGTTTTTCACAATTTCCTAATATCTCAGGTCTACTATTATCTGGAATTATGTTGTTGCCTTTTTTATTTATAAACTCATAAATTGTATCCCATATTTCTGTACGTATTAATTTTGCAGCAGCCATATTGTAAACAAATGCATCTTTACCGTCCACATGGTGGGAAAAAGATGCAATAGGCACTGGTGCATTTGATTCTCCAATCTTTTTTACATTCACCTGAATGACAGCGCTCTCTTTGTGTGAACCAGTCAGTACTGCCAAGTGTGCTCTACTTTTTTCACTCCAAAGTTTCTGATAGAAAATACGTATATATGTTTGTACAAGATCTTGATTCATTTTGTATAAATCTCCAGTTTTTTTCTTTAATATTAATTTTAAATGACCACAGCCAATGAATTCAGGATCTGTTAATTTTTCTAAAAGAATATCTTTTAATTCTTCTGGTGGATTCTGAAGCATGTCTGGTGTTAAATCTTTTAATTCTGGTACGTTTTTATTTAAATTAGAAATAGCATGATCATCCGTATGCATGTAGCACGAATGTTCATCCAAGTAATTAGAAAAAAATACTTCTTCATCAAACGCACTTCCAAGTTGTTTTTTCGTTTCTGTTGCAACAATCAGTAACTCTCCTATTCCTCCTCCTGGTGCGCCGACTCTCGGCTCATCATGAGTATCTCCAATTTCTTCGCGACCATCAACACAGGAACAACTAAGTTCACCTTTTGCTCTATTTTCAAGATATGTTTCTGGCGAGTACAAATCCACTTTGGAATTATTCATAAATTTTTTTACTTCGGCATCAGTCATATCTGGAACACGAGTATCTGCATGTGTTTGTTCTGGATGATATATTTTATGTACTTCATTAGATTTTGTTTCTGTCATAAAAATAGTATGGTTAAAAAAACCGACATAATTAGTCCATCGGTTTTAATTTTTTATATTTTTTCCCTACACGCATACGAGTCATTTCTTTTTCCATTTTTGCTTGAATGTACGCAAAATCAACATCAACAACATCTTTTTGTTCTTTCAATAATTCCAGCGCACGTTTGTGTGCTATTTGTGCACGATCAATATCAATCTGTTCTGCGCGCTCTGCTGTATCTGCCATGATGTAAACAGTATTTTGAGGTCTGACTTCTACTACACCACCTGAAACTGCCATAACAACTTTATATTCTTGGTTCATATCGTCATTTTTTTTCCAAATTGTGAGTTGACCTGGTACCAGTGTTGTAATCAATGGAATATGTTTTGGTAATACCGTAATTTCCCCTGCCCCTGTTGGGATGGTAATTTTTTCAATCTCATCTTCGTATATAATGCCTTCAGGCGTAACAATTTTGAATTGAATCATATTTATGTAACTTCTTCAATACCACCTTTCATATAAAAAGCAGCTTCAGATTTATTATCATATTTTCCATCAAGTATATCACGGAAGCCACGAACTGTATCTTCAATTTTTACATATTTTCCTTCGCGTCCTGTAAATTGTTCCGCAACAAAGAATGGCTGACTCAAAAATTTTTGAATCTTACGTGCGCGTGCAACAGATTGTCTATCTTCGTCAGATAATTCTTCCATACCAAGAATTGCTATGATATCTTGTAAATCTTTATAGCGTTGCAATACTTGTTGAACTTCACGAGCTACTTGATAGTGTTCTTCACCTACAATGTTTGAATCAAGAATGGTTGATGTGGAATCCAATGGATCAACAGCAGGATAAATGCCAAGCTCTGAGAGTGAACGATTCAATACGACTGTTGAGTCTAGATGAGCAAATGTTGTTGCTGGTGCAGGATCAGTCAAATCATCAGCAGGAACATAAACAGCTTGTACAGAAGTGATTGATCCTTTGTTTGTTGAAGTAATACGTTCTTGTAAGGCACCCATTTCTGTAGCAAGTGTTGGTTGATACCCAACAGCAGATGGCATGCGACCAAGTAGTGCAGAAACTTCTGAACCAGCTTGTGTAAAACGGAAAATATTATCAATAAAAAGTAACAGATCTCTTCCTTCTTCATCACGAAAGTATTCAGCCATAGCGAGTGCGGTAAGTGCTACACGAGCACGTGCTCCAGGTGGTTCATTCATCTGCCCAAAAACCAAAGCAGTTTTTTCCAAAACACCAGATTCTTTCATTTCTCCGTATAAATCATTTCCTTCACGTGTGCGTTCTCCCACACCTGCAAACATAGAATACCCACCGTGTCCTTGTGCAATATTACGAATTAATTCTTGAATAATAACTGTTTTTCCAACTCCAGCTCCACCAAACAATCCAACTTTTCCACCTTTCAAAAATGGACAAAATAAATCAATTACTTTAATACCTGTTTCAAGTACTTCTGATTTTGTTGATTGACTTTCAAAACTTGGTGCAGGACGATGGATCGGATACCTTTTTGTTACTTTTGGGTCTGGTTTGCCGTCAATTGCTTTTCCAACGACGTCAAACATACGTCCGAGTGTGATATCACCGACAGGTACAGAAATTGGTGCACCAGTATCAATAACATCAATACCGCGTTCCAATCCATCTGTAGTTCCCATAGCAATAGTTCTTACTGCTTTTGCTCCCAAGTGTTGTTGTACTTCTAATATCAATGTTTTTCCGTCTGGTGTTTTGACCTCCAATGCATTATAAATTTCTGGAAGTTCGCCTTTGAATACAACATCAATGACTACTCCGATAATTTGTGAGATTTTTCCTTTATCCATAATAACTAACTTACGACTAATGTGAATGACTTATGTTTTTTATATCTTATTCAAGTGCAGCCGCTCCACCAGCGATTTCCGCAATTTCTTGGGTGATCGCAGCTTGACGTGCTTTGTTGAATGTACGTGTTAGATCATCAATCATATCTCCAGCTGCATCGCTCGCACTTTTCATTGCTACCATACGTGCGCTATGTTCACTGGCTGCTGATTCAAGAATTACTTGGTATAATTGTGTTTCAATCAATCGTGGTAAAATGGTATCCATAATTTGTTTTAAGCTTGGCTCAAATAGAAATTGATCAATCGGTACAGAAGAAACTTCATCCGCTACTTTTTTATCTTGGTCAGTATCTGCTCCAATTTCTCGCAGTATTTTTTCTAAATCAACCGAAGAAATAGGAAGAAGTTGTCTGATTTTTGGTTCTTGAACTAAACTGGAAACATAATCTGTGTATACCACTACAACCTTTTGATATGTATTTTTTTTGAATTCTTGCATAGCGAATTGTGCAATTGGAAGTGCTTCTTCGTAACGTGGTCTATCGCTAATTGTGTCGTACACAGCAATTAAATTTTGCGATTCTCGCTTTGCAAATAATACACTTTTTTTCCCAATGCCAACCATATCAATAGAAACATCATTATTGTGTGGAATGATATTTTTTTTACTATTTACGTGGTGGGTAGCAATATCTTGTTTATTCAAAATTGCATACTTTGCTTTTTTGAACACATTGCTGTTAAAACTTCCACATAATCCACGATTTGAAGCCACAACAATTGCAAGGATTTTTTTGACTGGCTCTACATGCAAATATGGGCTATGTTTTTCTTCAAGTTGTCCAAAATGTTCAAGTAATTCTTGCGCTAAAACAGAATATGTCCGTGTATTCAATGCAGATTCAACTGCACGTCGCATTTTTGCTGCAGAAACCATTTCCATAGCCTTAGTAATTTTTTTTGTATTTTTTACTGATTTAATGCGCGTTTTAATTGCACGAGTGTTCAGAGCCATACATTATTTTTTTGTTTTCATAAATTCTTCACACGCATCTTTTAATTCGTCTTCTACTGCATCGTCCCACTGACCATTTCGTAATGATTCTAAAAGTCTTGGCTTTGATGTTTTCATAAATCCTATTAGTTCTTCTTCTGTTGCTTTAATTTTTTCAATAGCAACCTCATCAAAATATCCCCGACTCGCTGCATAAATTGCGACAACCTGATCTTCTACTGCTTGTGGTGCATACTGTGGTTGTTTCAAGAGTTCAGTCAAGAGTCTACCACGATCAATTTGTTTTTTTGTGTCCAAATCTAAATCACTGGCAAATTGTGCAAATGCTTCAAGCTCACGGAATTGTGCAAGATCAAGTTTTAATGGACCTGCAACTTTTTTCATTGGTTTAATTTGTGCAGATCCACCGACACGAGATACAGATAACCCAACATTTAATGCTGGACGAATACCTTTATAAAATAAATCAGTTTCCAAATAAATTTGTCCATCAGTAATAGAAATTACGTTTGTTGGAATATATGCAGAGACATCACCAGCCTGTGTTTCAATAATTGGCAATGCTGTAATTGATCCTCCACCATGTTCCTCATTTAAGTTACAGGCACGTTCAAGCAAGCGAGAATGCAAATAAAACACATCTCCTGGATATGCCTCACGTCCTGGTGGACGGCGAAGGAGTAATGAAATTTCACGATATGCCCATGCTTGTTTGCTTAAATCATCGTATACAATCAAGACATCTTCACCACGATCAGCAAAGTATTCCGCCATAGCAACCCCAGCGTATGGTGCGAGAAATGACATGGCTGCAGGATCAGCTGCACCTGCAAGTACAATTGTTGTATATTCCATAGCACCTGTTTCTTCAAATTTTGCCATGATACGTGCAACCTTTGATTCTTTTTGTCCAATTGCAACATATACACATTTTATATCATTACCTTTTTGATTGATAATCGCATCAATAGCAAGTGCAGTTTTTCCAGTTTGACGATCACCAATAATTAATTCACGTTGTCCACGACCAATCGGAATCAATGCGTCAATTGCTTTTATACCAGTTTGAAGTGGTGTATCAACAGGATGACGTGTTATAACACCAGGAGCAACACGTTCTACTGGATATGTTGTGTCTGTATGAATTTCTCCTTTTCCATCAATTGGATCACCCAAAGCATTAACTACACGACCAACCAGAGCATCGCCAACAGGAACAGACAAAATTTTTCTAGTTCGTTTGACAATATCACCTGCTTTAATATGTTCAAATGCTCCAAGAATCATTGCACCAACTGTTTCATCTTCAAGGTTCAGAGCAACGCCTATGATTCCACCAGGAAATTCAAGCATTTCTTGTGATTGGCAGGATTCCAGTCCACTCATACGAGCAATACCGTCCCCTATTTCAATAACAGTGCCAATCTCTTCTGTATGAACTTCTTTTTCAAATGCGGCAATTTTTTGTTGTAGTGTATCTATTATGAAATCTGTTTGTGACATAAAATAATTAACTTATGAGTGTCTGCTTTAATTGAATAAGTTGTCCACGAATACTGGCATCAAAAACTGTATTTCCTTTTCGTACAATTATACCACCAATTAAATCAGTTTTTTTTGTAACAGTTGGTATTGCAGTAGAACCAAGTGCTTGTGCTATTTTTTTTAGGACTGAAGGGCTGACTTGTCTGACGGATTCCACAGATATAGGTACAGCACCTTGTTGTTCTGCAAAGTATGCAGTAAATGAATCAATCACTAACTTTATTTTCTTAATCATTTGTTGTTTTTGTAGCAAGATTAAAAATTCATCAATTGCCTGCGGGATTTTCTTTTCTTCCAAATCTACCGTAATATAGTACAGAATTTTACCAAGTTGTCGTGTAGAAAGTTTTTTCATATTTATTTTGATAGGTCTGATAATACTTTAGAGATATACACAGTATCTTTTTTGTCGTCCATTTTTTTTGAAATCAATTTTTCTACTGCGGCAACAACTAATTTGCCGGCTTTTTTCTGTACACCAATTTCCATTGCTTTACGTTCATCTTCAATATGTTTTTTTGCCTGCGTAATTAAATATTCTATTTCTGTTTTTGCTTCATCTTTTATTTTATTTTCCATTGCTCCTGCTTCTTTTGTTGCTTTTGCAATAATTTTATTTGCTTCCACTTTTGCTTGATCTAAATGTTCCTGAAATTTTTGTTCACTTTCCCATAAATTTGTTTCAATCTCTTTGGCATTATCAACGCTTTCATCAATTAATTGTTTGCGTTCTTCTAACTTTTTATTTAGTGGTTTCAAAATTAACCACCAAATAATTGCTGATATGACAAGAAAGTTAATCAATTGAAAAACAAATAATTGTGTATTCAGTCCAAGCGATGCAAAAATACTTGCATTGTGTAATGCTTTAGTTGTATGTACTGCAGGTGTTGGATCCATAACGTACTATAATTAACTAAGTTCTTTTGAAATACTCCTATTTGAGAGGACTAATAATCCTCTCAAGAGATTTATTTCAATGTGAAAACTACAACCAATGCGTATATTGCGATTGCTTCTGCAAACGCAGCACCCAACAACATTGGAACGAATAACTTATCGGCTGATTCAGGGTTACGTCCAATAGCTTCCATTGCTTTTGCTACCAAACGACCGATGGCAAGACCTGGTCCGATGGTTCCAATACCCATTGTAAAGGCTTTTGCCAATGCTACAATTGATGCATGATCCATATATGAATCCTCTGATACGTCTTGTCGGCGAGTGGAAGGGATATTTTATCTCGCAACTTTCGTATCATTAAGTATAAAAGTGTGTATCGTTAAAAACGCTACACACGCAAATACTCAATTAGTGTTTTCTACTTCCATGCGGTATCTCAACAGCCGTAGACATATAAACTAATGTCAACATAGCAAATACCGCAGCTTGAATAATTCCTACAAACAATTCTAATAACATAAATGGTGTTGGCACTAACAACGCAATCAATGAACTCAAAACCATCATCAGCACTTCTCCGGCAAATACATTTCCAAACAGACGTAAAGATAGTGAAATTACTTTTGCCACTTCGCTTATAATTTCAAGTAATCCAACAAAGAATTCTACTATTGCACTAATAACTGCTATTGGTCCCTTTTTAAGGCTTAAAAAAACTTTTTTTATTTGTACAAATTTTCCCAAGTGAGTAAAGACTCCAATAGACATAAATGCATACACATGAGACAAAATGACTGAAACTAGTGCCATTGCAAGTGTCAGATTCAAATCTGAGTTTGCACTGCGCAAAACGAACTCATGGTGGTAGGTTAAATTGCCTGTCCCAGGTATAATTCCAAGCCAGTTAGACAACAAGACAAAAAAGAAAATTGAACCGACAATAGGCAAAAAACGTATTGTCTTTTCTCTGTTCCCTGTTACCTGATCAAAATATCCAAGAATTTGTTCCAGAAAAAACTCACTCGCATTTTGTAATTTTCCTGGTTTCATACTAATATGACGCTTGATTGCAATTCCCAAACACAAAAAAATTACCATTGCAATCCACGTATTTATAATCGTGTTCGTGATACTAAATCCAAGTATATGAAATAGTACTTCTGCTGGTAGTGGTGGAATTTTAAGTGTCATAGTATACGTGTGCAGTCAGTATTTACTGATATAGAGGATTAGCTTATCATTCACTGTCTTTATTTTTTGTTTTTGTATCAAATTTTTTGTTCAATGCTGTATATTCTTTTCCGTATTCCTTAGCTTTTTTACGAATGATAAGTACTGTAAGTATAGATGCAGTCACGAATCCACCAACCGTCCACCACGGTGCGTGACCAAATTTAGCATCCATATATTGTCCCAGCAATACAAAAGCGATGACTGGTAGAGCAATAATTGCTCCAAAACTACCTACGATACGAAATCCTAGCAACATATAGCGTCTATCTTTTTCGTTTTTTGGTAGCAGTTGCATATATGGATAGAACGATATTGTATCTGTATACCATCTGTATCGTTAGTATAAAAGAAACGTCAATAGTATAAAAGAAATAGTACACTAAGTCAATGCGTTTTCAAACTAGCTTGTGGATAATTTTCTGTTAATAAAGCCAATTTTTAATAAGTTGTTGACTATACATGACTTTTTTAAATAAGTCAATACAAAATTTGTATTTTTTATTCTCCAATTTTCATCTTTGGAAATAATTTCTTTGTATTCTCTATAATTTGTGTCTCAAATTCTGTTTGATCAATATCGCGTACACGAATAAATTCTTTGATAACTTCTTCTACATACCAAGGTTCATTGCGTTGTCCACGAATTATATGTGGAGCCAGATATGGAGAGTCAGTCTCAACAACGATTCTATTTAATGGTATATTTTTTACCACTTCATTGAGTTCCAATTGCGGTTTTGGATCTGTTTTTTTGGGTGGATACGTTATTATACCTGTAAAGCCAATATATAGTCCAAGTTTCAGATATTCTTTTGCATGTTCTAAATTACCAGTGTAACAATGTATAACACCATGAATCTGATGATTTAGTTCTTTTAGAATTTGAATCATTGCATCATGTGCACTCTCGCCGTTTTTACCATCACGACAATGAATAATCAATGATAATCCATGATTTTCTGCAAATGCAACATGATCCAAAAAAACTTCACGTTGTTTTTCCAACACTGTTTGTATTGGAATTTCTTTAGGATCTGGAATATGGTATAAATCAATACCAGTTTCACCGACTCCAATAATTTTATTCGGTGCAGTAGCAAATAATTTTTCGTAGTAATCAGTATCAAATAATTCTCCGCGAGATGTAAATGCACTGTCTTGTTCAACTATGTTGACTGGAAATACGTGGCTAGGATGGTTTCCAATACTTGCCCAGATATCGTCGTGTTGCGTCGCTAATTCAACAGCAAAGTTACTTGTT
>QIHL01000060.1 GCA_003230965.1 Candidatus Magasanikiibacteriota bacterium
ATTATTGATTGATCAATAAATTCAGCAATGATTTTCATCTCTTCTTCTTTCATACCGCGTGTCGTGAGTGCTGGAGTACCCATACGAATTCCACTTGGATCAAATGGTTTACGTGTATCGTATGGAATAGTATTTTTGTTTACTGTAATACCAGATTTGCCCAAAGCTATTTCTGCTTCTTTGCCTGTAATATTTTTATTGGCTACATTAATCAGCAATAAGTGCGTTGAGGTTCCGCCAGTGATAAGTGTGTATCCACGTTTTAGCAATTCATCTGCTAGCGTTTTTGCATTTTTCACAATTTGTTCTGCATACAATTTGAATGATGGTTGCATTGCTTCTTTTAGTGCAACAGCAATTGCAGCAGTTTGGTGATTGTGTGGTCCGCCTTGAATTCCTGGAATAATCGCACGATCAACGAGTGTTGGAATATTTTCTTTTGTCCTCTGTACAGATTTTAATGGAGTTGATGGATTGCCGTTGGCAAGAATAATTGCGCCGCGCGGGCCTCTAAGTGTTTTGTGTGTTGTTGTTGTAACGACATCGGCAATACCAACTGGATTTGGATGCATACCCCCAGCGACAAGTCCTGCAACATGGCTCATGTCTGCCAAATGAAACGCACCAACTTCATCAGCAATTTCCTGATATTTTTCCCATTCATAGATTTGTGGGTATGCACTTCCGCCAGTAACAATTATTTTTGGTTTGTATTCATGTGCAAGTGCACGCATTTCGTCTATATTTATAAATCCATCTTTACGACAACTATATTGGATGCTATGAAAAATATGCCCAGAAAAATTGAGTTTTAGTCCATGGCTCATGTGACCACCGTGGTATAATTTTAATCCAAGTATAGTATCGCCTGGATCAAGCAGAGCATAATAGACTGCGAAGTTGGCAGGTGATCCTGAATGTGCTTGGACATTGGCATGTGTTGCTCCAAAAAGTTTTTTTGCACGATCACGTGCGAGATTTTCTACTTCGTCAACATTTTCGCAACCTCCGTAATAGCGCATACCTGGATAGCCTTCTGAATATTTATCTGTGAGGCGAGATCCCAATGCTTCTAATACCGCACCAGACGTATGATTTTCTGAAGGAATCATTTCCAGACCTTCAGATTGACGTTCAATTTCTTTTTGGATAAGATTGTAGATGGATGGATCTTGTTGTTGAAGAATTGACATAACAAAAAATTAGGATTTAAACGTATGTGTTCATTTCTTTATTTTATATATGTTCAAGTGATTTAAAAATCATAGGTAGTATAATTTATATTATTTTACAAGTATATTTTATTGTATGGTAGCATTTCTTTTTTGGAAAAACAAGGTAGAAAGTATAGTTTTTATTTGATAATTGAATCAGTAGTTTACAGTCAATCGTTTTACCATATATGTTCCAATTTTTCTGTATCCAAGCTTGCGGTAATAGCCACGTACTCCGACACCAGAAATTACAGCAAGTTTTTCAAAGCCATTTTCTTTTGTGATACATTCTGCTTTTTTCATAAGTTTTTTTCCGAGTCCTTTATGCTGACTGTCTTTCGCGCTATGTTTGCCTATGCCGACGAGTGATCCGTATACGTGGAGTTCACGGACAAATGCTGCGTCACGGATTTCTGGCATCAAGTCAAAGAGCTTGCTATAGCGAAGAGTGCTAAGTAATGAAGTAACAATCCCAGGATTTTTTTGTTTTGACCTGCTCCACTTGAAATTATTTACAGGTATTCGTAATCGCAAGAAACCATATACGGCAATACGTTTTGGATCTTCAAATGTTAAAAAGTATTCTGTTCCACCGTATGTAGTATATGTTTTTATGAAAAGTTTTGGTTTAGTTTTTTTTGATACATCATCAGTATGTCTACCAATTTCACGACAGCGTAAGCACTCGCATTTTTGTCCGCGTTTATGTAATTCTTTTAATAGTTTTTCGCGCAGGTTTGTTATTTTGTTTCCAGCTTCAATTTCATTTGATGGAATATCGCGAATCAAACGAGAGATACGGCAATAGCGTGGTGTCATCAATTTCATTTTTAGCAACGCATCAAAGAGTTCTTTGTCTGAGTACGGAGTATAGCGTCCATCTTTTAGCCACTCATATAATTTTGCTGATTTAATTACGGTGCATGGATAAATTTTTATCATATCTGGGCACAAAGTTGGTTCAGTAAATAATTTTTTGTACATTTCTATATCGTGTTTTGCGGTGGTTCCTGGCAAGTCAGGCATGAAATGAAGATCCACTTTGAATCATGCTGTACGCAAAAGAAAAATTGCATCTTCAAATTGCTTCACAGTATGTCCTCGTTTAATCAATGCAAGAATTTTATCATCTACAGCTTGTAAACCCAATTCAACACGTGTACAACCTTGTAGACGCATGTGTTGAATAGTTTTTGGTACAATTGCATCAGGACGAGTTTCTAAGGTTACTCCGATAATACGATGGTGTGCGGTTTCGTTGTATCGTTGTTCTTTTTCAATAGCAGTTTGTAATTCTATAATTAATTTGTTATTCCAATATTTTTCTTTTGTTTGTGAAATGGGTTTTTGTCGTGTCAAATTATTGCACGCTTTGAATGATTCAAGTATAAACCAATATTGGTAACGAATTGGATAGGCATTCCATGTACCACCTTTTATAATATATTCAATTTTGTCGCACTTGTGTCCATTTTTTTCTAGCATATCAATGCGACGTTGCATTTGTTCGTATGGAGAAAAGTTTAATTGCAATGCGCGTGCAGCTGCTGGTTCAGTTGAGATATAACTTTTTGGCATACGTATTTCAGTTGGGCAGTAAACACATTTGCCAGGGCAATAGAATGATTTGACCATTGACGTTATTACTGCAATACCAGACAAGTTTCTAATACTAGCTTTTTGCAAAAATTGTTCTAGTCTTGGATCTGATTTAATACTTTTCTTTTTAACTAAATTTTGATATGCTTCAAGTAATGTGCGGTTTGAAGGTAAACATACGTGTAGTTTTCTAGTAGCCAGTGTGCGTGCATGATCAAACTCGGCACGGGTAGTAGGCTTTAATGAAATGATATTTAGTAGAATTGTTTCAGTTAAATTTGACACAGTAGTATGCAAGATTTTATTGAGCAAAACCAACAAGCGTACAATACCATTGCATCGCATTTCGCGCAAACACGTATATTTGTGTGGGATGAGTTATGGTTACTTGCCGATTATGTAAAGTCTGGTGATAGGTTGCTTGACGTTGGATGCGGAGCTGGACGAGTATACATGATTGCGCAAAAAAAGCAAGCCGACTATGCAGGCATTGATCAAAGTGAAGCACAGATTTGTATGGCGCGTGAACGATTTCCAGATGGAAATTTTGTTGTTGGAAGTATGTTGTTGTTACCGTTTGAAGATGCGTCGTATGATACAATTTGGTGTATTGCGACGCTTCATCATCTGTCTGATGAAGAAACGCGAGTACATGCTTTGAAAGAAATGTCACGTGTCTTAAAAACTTCTGGATTGTTAGTGATGACTAACTGGAATCTTTATACATATTGGGCACAACAAAAAATTAAATCAGGAAAATATCAGCTACTGGATGATAAACATGTCGTTGTTCCTTGGAAGTCTCAAAATGAAGATATCAAAGCAGTGCGACATTATTGGCGTTTGGATAAAACAGATATTGAGATTTTGGCAAAGCTTGCTGGACTGATTGTGATTGAACAATATTATACATCAGGAGAAAAGAAAGTAGACAAAATAACAGGACAAAATCTTGTTACTATTCTACAAAAAGTGTAGATTTATGTTATAATTAAAAAGTATGCCAATGGCTCAACTAAAACAAACTAAACAAGAAGATACAAAATCTGAAGATATTTGTTTGTTTGCTCAAACTAATTTTCGTAATCAATTGCGCAGGTTTGGGATTAAAACAGACGATAGACGCAGGCATATGTATGTAATCGGTAAAACTGGCATGGGCAAGACGACAATGCTTGAAAATATGGTCTTGCAAGATATTTATAAAGGGCATGGCATCGGAGTAGTTGATCCGCATGGTGATTTTGCAGAAAAAATTATTGATTATATTCCTCAAAATCGCATCAATGATGTTGTATATGTAAATCCAGCTGATAGTGCCTTTCCGATTGGTTTCAACATTCTGGAAGTTAAAAATGAAGAACAAAAACATTTGATTGCCGCTGGACTTATGGCAACTTTTAAAAAGATTTGGCCAGACGTATGGAGTTCGCGTATGGAATATATTTTGAATAATACATTGCTAGCATTACTTGATTATCCTGGGTCAACACTGCTCGGAATCAATCGTTTGCTAGGCGACAAAAAATATCGCAAGCGTGTTGTAAAAAAGCTAACTGATCCTGTGATTAAAGCATTTTGGCAAAATGAATTTGCGAATTATCCTGATCGCTACATGACAGAGGCAGTCGCACCAATTCAAAATAAAATTGGTCAGTTTTTGTCTGCAAGTATTATTCGTAACATGGTTGCACAAGTGAAGTCTACAATTGATATACGTGATATTATGGATAGTGGAAAAATTTTTATTATGAATTTATCTAAAGGACGTATTGGCGAAGACAATAGTCGTTTGCTTGGCGGTATGCTTATTACAAAAATTCAATTATCTGCAATGGAACGTGTTGATACACCAGAAGATGAACGCAAAGATTTTTTTCTTTATGTTGATGAATTTCAAAATTTTGCGACTCCGTCATTTGCAAACATTTTATCTGAAGCGCGAAAGTATCGTTTGAGTTTAATCATGGCGCATCAGTATGTAGCACAATTAGACGAAGTGGTTGCTGACGCTGTGTTTGGAAACGTTGGAACAATTGTAACATTTCGTGTCGGTGGCGCTGACGCAGAATTATTGGTAAAAGAGTTTGATCCTCATTTTCTGGAGCCAGACATTGTAAATTTAGCAAAATATTATATTCTACTCAAGCTTATGATTGATGGAGTGGCATCGCAACCATTTAGCGCAATTACAATGCCACCAATCGGATCGCCTACTGGTGTTTCAGACAAAATCAAACGAGTATCTCGCGAACGATATAGTTGTAGTCGCAAAGATGTGGAAGATAAAATTGCACGTTGGAGTAGCAATGATGACGAAGAAGAAGAAAATAATAATAATAATAATGACAATAAACCAAAAGTATTATCACCTGTATCTTCAAATCAACAAAATAAAAATAGTGAATCAAAATTAAATAAAAAACCACAAAATAGAAAACAAGATATTCCAAAAAAAATAGATGAATTATCTAGCATAAAAAATAATCATAAAAATATTGATACACCCAAAAGAGAGAAGACTATTTCTTTAAATTCTTTGAAACCAGAAGAATCTAAAAAACAAGATAATATAAAACAGAATAATATGACTGTTTCTCATGGATTAAATGAACCACAGAAAGAAACAAAATCTCAAAAGAAACGTCATCGTAAAAATAAGAAAAAGAATGAACAATCTGGACAACAGCAGTCACAAAATATTATTGTTGATAACACAGAAAAAAAATCTGATTCTATTATTCATTCTGCTAAGAAAGAGGAACAACTGGTTTCCAAAAATATGCAAAAGTCACCAACAGTATTGGCTGAGGATGTTGTAGTGAAGTTTGATAGTGATAATAATTTTGATGCTGATAAATAATATATGATTAAAGCCATTATTTTTGATTTTGATGAATTGATGGTTAATCATATTGATTACCATTTGCAATCATCAATTTTTGCGTGTAAACAATTTGGTATTGACTCAAGTGATTTGTCTGACGCAAACCCGCAGTACATGGGTATGCGTGTGAGTGACATAATGAGAGATATAATGCACAGAAAGGGTGCAGATATGTCTCAGTTTGATGATGTACTTGCAGTTCGTCAAAAAGAGTTTCTTCGGTTGGTTGGGGAAAAAGTAATTCCAATGCCTGGATTGTTTTATGCGATTGACGTTGTGCGTTCACTGCATCTCAAATATGCTGTTGCGTCGTCTGGTATATTTGCGTATGTCACAGAGTGTTTGAAACAACTTAATTTGGCTAACTTTTTTGACGTCATAGTTTCTGGTGAAGATTTGGACAAAGGTAAGCCTGATCCACAAACTTTTTTGGTTGCAGCTCAAAAACTTGGTGTGCATCCGAACGAATGTGTAGTAATTGAAGATGCACAGTATGGTATAAAAGCTGCAAAGGCTGCTGGTATGTATTGCATTGCGATTCCCTATCATGGCAACGGAATGGATCACACGCAAGATATTTCTGCTGCTGATATTGAATTGAATTCACTTAACGATATAACAAAAGAAACTTTTTCTTTTTAATTAGATTTATTATTTTGCTTTTTTTTAGACAAAATAAAAGAAATAGGTTATACTTATATTGCGTTGAGTCTAGGCTCTCCGTCTTTCATTTATTATGAAAGAAAAAGGTCGGTTTTATTCAAAAAAAACAAAAACAACTATGGGATTCAACAATGATGATCGGCAGATGTTTGATGTAGATATCAAGTGTGCTGAATGTAGCACACAGATTTCTCAGCTACCATTTCAACCATCAGGTGACCGTCCTGTGTATTGCTTTGATTGTAACAAAGCACGACACGATAGATAAACCGACTCTATTTGGGAAATAAGCACCCTTGGGGAGAAACCTGAGGGTGTTTTATTAGTTTTAATATTTGACCGAGCAATTATTTAATTATATACTATTATATGTAAGAATTTTAAGCGTTGTTTACAATTCATGTGGATAAAAATAGTTTTATTGTATTTAGTTCGCTATCATTGGGATAATGTTGCAAAAGTTTATAATCAAAATACCATGAAAAAAAAACAACGTATTCTTGTTGCCATGTCTGGTGGTGTAGATTCGTCTGTTGCAGCCGCACTTTTGGTACACGAGGGATACGAAGTGACTGGGGCATTTATGAAACAATGGAATGATAGTGGTGTTTTGACTGGTGTGTGTTCGTGGAAGCAGGATAGACGTGATGCTATGCGCGTGGCTGCACAACTTGGTATTCCACTTATTACATTTGATTTTGAAAAAGAATATCGTGATTTAGTAATAGAGTATTTATTTCGTGAGTACGAAGATGGACGTATACCAAATCCAGATGTGCTGTGTAATGTTCATATTAAGTTTGGTGTATGGTTGAAAAAAGCAAAAGAATTAAAATTTGATGCACTTGCGACAGGGCATTATGCTTCTATAAAAAAAGAACAAAAGTATACTTTGTGTATTGCGAAAGATAAAAATAAAGATCAAACGTATTTTCTCCACAGATTAAATCAAGAGCAACTTGCATTTGCACGATTCCCTATTAGTGAATATACAAAACCAGAAGTGAGACAAAAGGCTTATGATTGGAAATTGCCAACAGCTGACCGTGCTGAAAGTATGGGTATCTGTTTTATTGGAGAAGTATCAATGAAACAATTTTTAGAACAACGTATTACAAAAAAATCTGGCAATATTATTTTATCTGATGGAACGGTTGTTGGAAAACATGAAGGAGTTGCATTTTATACGATTGGGCAAAGACATTTTGGACTGCAGGCTTCGGATATTGTATCTCAAACATATAGTGGTCCGTTGTTTATTGTTGAAAAGCGAATTGATGCAAATGAACTTGTAGTAGGTTTTGAAGATAGTCCCTTGTTGAATAAGACTGATATAATTATTAAAGATGCACATTGGATTTCTGGACTTTCACCAGTTTTTCCGTTATACTGTACAGTACGTTTTCGTCATAGAGAGATTTTGAAATCATGCGTTTTGAATCAGGTCTCTGAGAATAAGATTCTCATAAAAACTAAATTGCCAGAACGTGCACCAACGCCAGGACAATTCGCAGTATTTTATGATGGTGGTGTGTGTTTGGGTGGAGGTATCATACAATAATTTTTTTTTAATTTTTTTATATATGGCTGGTGCACCAACAATTGGACAACTTATCGTCTCTCAGATTGGTTTTATATTTTTAGCTTGTGTTTTGGTTTTTGTTGCATTTAAGATATTTCACTAATGTATGACAACTAATGGACTTCGAAGAGCATATCTAGATTTTTTTAAAAATCATGCACATGTAGAGATTCCGTCCGCTTCGCTTTTGCCTGAGAATGATCCAACAACATTATTTACTGGTTCTGGCATGCAACCAATTTTGCCTTATTTGCTTGGCGAACTGCATCCCTCAGGAAAACGTTTGGTAGATTCACAAAAGTGTTTTCGTTCACAAGATATTGAAGAAGTGGGTGACAATTGTCATACGACTTTTTTTGAAATGCTTGGTAATTGGTCACTAGGGGATTATTTTAAGACAGAACAAGTGCAATGGTTTTTTTTGTTCCTTACTGATGTTGTCAAACTTAATCCAGAGCGTCTGTATATTTCGTGTTTTTGTGGTCAAGAAGATATCGGTATTCCAAAAGACAAAGAAACTGCTAGTTTGTGGCAAACTGCTTTTAAAGAAAAGGGGATTGATGCAAAGATTATTGATTTTGTACAGCGAGATGGTATACAAGGCGGACATATTTTTTATTATGATGCAAGTAAAAATTGGTGGAGTCGTGCTGGAAAACCAGAAAATATGCCTGTTGGTGAGCCAGGTGGACCTGATACAGAAGTTTTTTGGGATTCTGCGCCAGATCGTGAAGAGAAACATTTATATGATAAAGATAACATAATATTTGGTTCATTTTGTCATCCGAATTGTGAGTGTGGTCGGTTCTTTGAAATCGGCAATAATGTCTTCATGCAATATATAAAAAAGGATAAAGGTTTTGTGCCACTAGAACAAAAAAATGTTGATTTTGGTGGAGGGTTAGAACGAATTGCTGCAGCTATGATTGATAGTCCTGATGTATTCAAAATAGATTTATTTGATACTCAAAGAGAAGTACTTGAACGTATGTCAGGAAAAATATATGGTACTGATAAAGAAGAAACAAGAGCATTTCGTATTATTCTTGATCACATGCGTGCAGTAACATTTTTAATCGCTGATGGTGCTTTTCCTTCAAATAAAGATCAAGGGTATTTTACTCGTAGATTTATACGTCGGGCAATTCGTTATGCTGGCATTCTTGGTATTTCAGATTCATTTTGTAGTACTGTCGCAGACGCAGTGATTGAAACATACAAAGAAGTCTATCCAAATTTGAAAGAGAAAAAGGACGTTATTATGAAAGAACTTGAAAAAGAAGAAACAAAGTTTAAGCATACAATTAATAAAGGGACAAAGAAATTTCAAGAATTGGTAAATAGTATGGCGAATACAAAAATGTTATCTGGAATTGATGCATTTGATCTGTATCAAAGTTATGGTTTTCCAATTGAGCTCACAGTTGAATTGGCAAAAGAACACGGAATTGGTGTGGATGTTGAGACGTTTACTATAGAAAAAGAAAAACATCAGATGCTTTCTCGCAAAGGTGCACAAAAGAAATTTTATAGCGGACTTGCAAATCATTCCAAACAATGTACAAAATATCATACTGCTACGCATTTATTCCATGCCGCGTGTATTCGTATTCTTGGGCCAGATGCTACACAAAAGGGAAGTAATATCACAGAAGAACGTATGCGATTTGATTTTGTGCATTTTGGAAAAGTAACACAGGAACAAATTAAAGAGTTGGAAAATTTGGTAAATGCTGCAATTGTGCGTGATTATTTAGTATCTTTTGAAATAATGACTACAGACGAAGCTAAGGCTACAGGTGCAATTGGTTTGTTTGAAAAAAGTTATAATGAGAGAGTCAAAGTGTACACAATTGGTGATCCAAATGAATCTGCTGTTGCTGACCCATTAAGTTCTACATTCAGTAGAGAATTTTGTGGTGGTCCTCATGTAGAGCATACTGGTGAACTTGGACATTTCAAAATTATAAAAGAAGAATCGGTTAGTGCGGGAGTACGAAGAATTAAAGCAGTATTAGAATAATATGTTCAATCCAGTTGTTCGTATTTGGGAACATCGCGGACAATTTGCAAAATTCTTTTTTGTTGGAATCAGCGGATTTACCTTAGATTTACTTTTGCTAATTTTTTTTAAAGAAATTTTACACTGGAATCCTGTGCTTGGCGTGGTTATAGATCAAATATTTGTAATGATTTATAATTTTACCATGAATAAATATTGGTCATTTGGCAGTCATGATATGCCACACAGACAGTTGATGCGGTATCTGATTGTTGCAGGAGCGAATTATATTTTTGGTGTAGTAGTCATGTATATTTTCAGTCATATTTTTGGTTTTGATTATCGCTTAGTTCGTATTGGTACCGTAGCGCTTATGATGTGCTGGAATTTCTTTTTGTATAAATATTGGATATATGCGGTAATAGTTGTATAAAAAGTGTTGTGTATAACTTTTACTTTTGGTGTTTTTTTCATTGTAGATATTTATAAATTATGCTATACTAAGCAAAGATTATTTTCTTATTTATATTGGTAGGTTTTTTACTTGACATCAAAACAGATATCAGGTAAAATGATGCCAGACTAAAATTTTTTCAATGTCAAATAAACAGGACGTGATTGAAGTTCGTGGTTCAGTAGAAGAAATGCTTCCAGGAGCAACCTTCAGAGTACGGCTTGAGAATGATCACGAAATTATCGCCCATTTATCAGGAAAAATGCGTATGCACCGAATTCGTCTTGCTGTCGGGGATGAAGTCAAAGTAGAACTTACCCCATACGATCTCACAAAAGGACGCATTACTTTCCGAATGTAGTATCAACCAGTGCGGTGGAGCTTAGCCGGCAGATTTGTCTAGATGGCAAGCTATGATATCGCGGCAGTGGTTGGTATTTTTGTTTACCAATCTGATTTCATTTAAATATGAAAGTTCAATCAAGTGCAAAAAAACGTTGTCCAAAATGTAAAATTGTCCGCAGACAAGGTGTGGTGCATGTAATTTGTGAAAATCCTCGCCACAAACAGCGACAAGGAAAAAAACAGAGAAAAAAGTCAGCTTAGTTTTTTATATTTTTATGTATGCGTGTAGCTGGAGTTAACATTCCAAAAGAAAAACGAATTGAGATTTCTTTGACTTATGTGTATGGTATTGGTATAACGACATCCAGAAATATTTTGAATAAAGCACAAGTTTCACTAGATACTCGTGTGAAGGATTTGACACAAGATCAAGAGGATAGCATTCGTCTTATTATTGAAAAAGAATTGAAGACTGAGGGTGATTTGCGCAGAGAGATTTCTGCAAACATTAAGCGATTAAAAGATATTAAGAGTTATCGTGGCATTCGTCATGCAAAACGCTTGCCTGTTCGTGGTCAACGTACAAAGACAAATTCTCGTACTGTTCGTGGTAATAAGCGCAATGTTGCATCCAGCGGACGAAAGCCAATAGCACAAAAAACCTAATTTTGAATACACGTCTATAGTATATGGCAAAAACTGTTAAGAAAACAAAAAAGAAAAAGAAGATTATTCAGACAGTTGGACACGCTCGTGCGTATATCCAGGCTACTTTTAATAATACTATTGTAACATTGACTGATCAAAATGGTGATGTACTCGGTTGGGCAAGTGCTGGTTGTGTTGGTTTCAAAGGTCCCAAAAAGGCGACACCGTATGCTGCTAGTCAGGTTGTAAAGAAAGTTGTTGATGCAGTGTCAGACTACAAGGTTCGTGAAGTTAGTGTATTTGTAAAAGGTATAGGCGGTGGTCGTGAAGGTGCGATTCGCGCATTTAATACTAATGGTATTCAGGTGCTGGCAATTAAAGATGTAACACCAATTCCACACAACGGTTGTCGTCAGCCAAAACGACGACGTGTCTAATTTGATTATCACTTATTGTACGTATGGGAAGAACTATCGGACCAAAAAATAAGCTTGCACGCCGTTTTGGGGTGAATTTGGGACTGAAAACAAACTCAGCAAAAGTTGCGCGTAGATTGAATCAACCGCCGGGTGTTCATGGTCCCAAACGACGCCGTAAAAATACGTCAAGTTTTGGAAAACAATTGATTGAAAAGCAGAAAGCGAAAATTGTGTACGGTATTCGTGAAAAACAGTTGCATAGATATGTCACTGAGGCAACTCGTAAAGAAGGAGACTCTGGTGTTGTATTGCAACAGTTGCTTGAACGGCGTATGGACAATGTAGTTTACCGACTTGGTTTTGCGCTCACACGGGCACAAGCGAGGCAGATGGTTAGTCATAATTTGTTTGAGTTAAATGAAAAAAAAATGAATATTCCATCACACATTGTGTCTGTAGGTGATGTTATTTTTGTAAAAAAAAATAAAGTAAACAAAGGCATTTTTGAAGGAGTAGAAGAACGACTTGCAAAGCACGATCTTCAGTCTTGGTTATCAGTGGATCCAAAGGCAAAAACTGGAAAGGTTCTAAATATACCAGATGAGAAGGATTTTGATAGAGTATTTGATGTCCGTCTTATTATTGAATATTATGCTTCACGATAATATTTTTTCTATTATTGTTCTTCACTCATTATAATCTCGCATCCTATGGAAAATATCATCCTGCCATCGACGATTCAATTCCTGGACACGGATCAACTACATGTTGGTAAATTTATAATGGAACCATGCCATCAAGGATATGGTACTACATTGGGAAACGCACTACGTCGTGTTTTGCTGTCTTCTCTTCCTGGCGCCGCTGTTGAATCAATTAAGATTAATGGTGTTCAGCATGAATTTTCTGCAGTTGATGGTATTCAAGAAGATGTTATTGAAATTATTTTGAATATAAAACATTTGGCTGTACGTATTTATTCTGATGAATCAATTGTTTTGACATTGACAAAAAAAGGGAAAGGTCCGGTGACTGCAATGGATTTTGATAAAAATGCAGATGTTGAAATTATAAATCCAGATTTGGTTATTGCAACAATAACTGATGACAAAAAACCGTTTGAAATGGAAGTAGTTGTTGGTAAGGGTCGTGGATGTGTTACTGTTGTTCAAAAAAATACAAAAAATTTGGATCTTGGGACGATTGCAATTGATTCACTTTACACTCCAATTCGTGATGTAGGTTATAAAGTAGAAAATACACGTGTTGGAGATGTAACTGATTATGAAAAATTAATAATTACTATTCAAACAAATGGAACTATTAGTCCGAAAGAGTCTATTGTAAATGCAACAAAAATTTTAATGGATTATTTTGCTTTGATCCTTGATACATCAAGTACAGATGTAAGTGCTGACGCAGATCAAATTATTTCTACAGTAGAGGAAGTGACATCAGAAGATATCGAAGAGAAACCAAAAAAGAAAGTAGTAAAAACTAAAAAAGCTACTGAAAAAAATAATTTGCTATGAAACACCAAAAGCAACGTGCAACTTTAGGCAGAACAAAAGCTCAACGAGAAGCGTTATTACGCAATCTTGCAGAGAGTTTGATTTTGCATGGATCTATTAAAACAACAAAAGCAAAAGCATGTGCTTTACGCCGTTTTATTGAACCATTGGTGACCAAAGCGCGTCGTAGCACTTTGGCAGATCGTAGAATGTTGTATGAAGTTTTATATACTAAAAAGGCAGTGAATAAATTATTTGATGATATTGCTCCGAAATATAAAGGACGCCCAGGTGGGTATACCCGTATTGTAAAAATTGGTATTAGACCGACAGACGGTGCAGAAAAAGTCCGTATGGAGTTTGTTTCATAATGCTACGACTATGATTAATATAAAACGAGAAACACATACCATTGATGCTACAGGTCAAGCAGTTGGTCGTATTGCTACGAAGACTGCAATGTTACTTCGTGGAAAGAATAAACCAACTTTTGTACCACATATTGACGCAGGTGATATTGTAGTTATTGAAAATGCAAGCAAGGTAAAATTTACTGGTAATAAATTAGTACAAAAGGATTATTATCACCATACGAATTATCCTGGTGGATTAAAACGCACGCCGATGAAAAAAGTATTTGATACCAAACCTGATGATGTTATTCGTCGTGCAGTGTATGGTATGTTGCCAAAAAATTCATTGCGAGGCGAAATGATGAAACGTTTAACTATTCATGCATAACTATGGCTACACTAACGACAAAAACTACAGACAAAATTAGAGCTGTCGGTCGTCGCAAAACGGCAGTTGCACGTGTACGACTCAATCTAGGTAAGGGTGGTATTACTGTAAACGGCAAGGCATTCAAAGATTATTTTTCAACAGAATTGATGCAACAGGCTGTACTTTCTCCACTAGTAGTTCTTGGTAAAGAAAAAGATTATGATGTGTCTGTGAAAGTTGTTGGTGGTGGCGTAGTCGGACAAGCATATGCAGTTCGTCATGGTATTGCTCGTGCATTAATTATTTGGAATGAAGAATTCCGTCCAGTTTTGAAAGCAGAAGGTTTTCTTACTCGTGATGCTCGTTCAAAAGAACGAAAGAAGTATGGTCTTCATAAAGCACGACGTGCACACCAATGGAGAAAACGTTAAAAAATAATATACAACAGAAATTCCCTTTTAGGGTTTTTTTGTTGTATAAAAAATTTCTGTATTAGTTACTATCAGCAAAAAAGTTGAGTTTTTCTTATCAATACCGTACAATGGGAGTACGTTATGTCTAGATCTATTGCAAAAAATACAACCTACATAACAGTAGCCTCTGTGTTGCAGAAGGTTATTTCTTTTGGTTATTTTACACTTATTGCACGTCATATCGGTGCTGCTGATACTGGAAAATATTTTTTTGCATTATCGTTTACTACGGTTTTTGTTGTATTTGTTGATTTGGGGTTGACAAGTGTTCTCGTTCGCGAATCAGCGAAAGCGAATGAAAAAATTCAAGATTATCTTTCTGTTATTTTGTCAATGAAATTGGTTCTTGGTGTTCTTTCATATATTGCTGCTGCCTATGTTATTCATATACTTGGTTATCAGATTGAAACACAACAGCTTGTTTTTTTGTCAGCAGTAACTATGCTGTTTGACTCATTTAATTTGAGTATGTATGGGGTATTGCGTGCAATTGGAGATTTACGTTATGAATCAAGAGGTATTATTGCTAGTCAGCTTTTGACATTGATAATGGGGATATTTTTTCTATACCACGGTTATCCATTGATTTTTTTGATTCTTGCTTTTACTGTACCAAGTGCATGTAATTCTATTTATGCAGCGATTATTGTAGTAAAAAAATTTCATATACGTATTCGTCCAAAATGGAATTCCATATTATTTCGTCGTATTATGGCTATAGTACTTCCATTTGCCTTTGCAGCCGTATTTTCACGTATTTATTCATACGCTGATTCAATTTTGTTGTCCAAACTTGCTGGAGATACTGCTGTTGGATGGTATAGTATTCCGTATAAAATCACTTATGCCTTTCAGTTTATTCCGCTTGCATTAGTTGCAGTTTTGTATGCCCGTTTTAGTGAGTTTTATGTCCATCAACCTGATAGATTGGCGCATACATTTGAGTGGGGTATGAAATATCTTTTGCTCATTGCTTTTCCAGTAGCAGTCGGCGTTAGTGTCTTGGCTAAACCGATTGTTACAATATTATATACTTCAGCTTATACGCCATCTATTGTGCCATTACAGATACTCATGGCGAGTCTTGTGCTATCTTTTTTAAGTTTTCCTATCGGAGCATTTTTGAATGCGTGTGATAGACAAAAGACGCAGACATTCATTGTTGGTATTGTGATGGTTGTAAATATTATTGTGAATCTACTTCTTATTCCTCGCTATGGAGTTGTAGGTGCAGCAATCGCAGCACTTGTGGGGAGTACATTGCTGACAGTATTAGGGTATCTTGTTGCAAGACACATTACACGTATTTCGCATAGTTTTCTTTTTATAAGTTTAATTCAGATAACATTTTCTGCAGGTGTGATGGGTATTATCGTATGGTTTACAAATCAGTATATTCATTTAGTTCCAGCTATTTTAATTGGTATGATTGTGTATCCACTTATGCTTTTTATAACACGTGCAATAACAAAAATACAACTTAAAGAAGCCTTTGCTTTACTCAAAAGTTCATAAATCTTAACTATTTTTTTATGAAACGTGTACTTATTATTTCTCTTGAATATCCACCACAAGTTGGCGGTATTGCTACGTATGTTCATTCGCTTGCAAGAGCACTTGATTCCAAACAAACTGTGGTACTCACATCACATATGCGTGGAGAAAAACAATGGGATGAACAGTGTGGATATAAAGTTATTCGTAAAGGATTATTATATCCAAAATTTTTATGGCCTAGATGGATACGATTATTTTGGCATGTTTTGGTATTGATACGGCGTGAAAAAATAGAGGTTCTTCTAATCCATCATGCTTTACCAGTTGGGTATGTTGGTTGGATTATAAAAAAGTTGTTCAAATTACCATATTTGATTTTTTCTCATGGAACAGATGTAGAGGTCGCATTCGCAAGGCCATGGAAGGCAAAAATGATGCGTATAGTATGTAATAGTGCTCAACAAGTTATTACGAATAGTGAATCACTCAAAAAACGACTTTTGCGTGTATTGCCAGAATTGTCAGAGAAAACAATTGTAGTTTATCCATCTCCAGATAAAGATTTTTTTATACCAGCATCCTTTGATGTACAAGAAAAATTACGTTCACAATATGCCTTGGAAGGAAAACAGATTATTTTATCTGTTGGTAGACTAGATGAAGGTAAGGGTTTTCCTCATTTGATTCGTATGATGCCAGAAATTTTGAAATATGCTCCGTATTTAGTTTGGATTATTATAGGAGATGGACCAAAGAGGGAAGAAATTTTTTCATCAATTCAAAAAAATAATTTACAAAATGTAGTTCGTTTTATCGGAGAAATTCCGCATGAACATTTAAAAGCATTTTATTATATTGCCGATTTATTTGTTTTACTTACTCATCCAGACGAAGGCAGAGAAGAGGGTCTTGGTATGGTATTTCTTGAGGCCGCTGCATGTGGTTTGCCAGCAGTGGCAGGAAGAAGTGGCGGTGTTGAAGAGGCAGTAGTACACGGTCAGACAGGATTCTTAGTTGATTTATTTCAAGGAGATGAAGTTGTAGTAAAAGTTATTGTTGATTTATTAAATAATGAATCTTATCGAAAGGAATTAGGACATAACGGACAGGAACGTATGAAAGCAGATTTTCAGTGGGGACATCAGATTGCAAAATTATCTACATGGATTGGAGAGATAGAAAAAAATAATTAGGTTTTTTATTATACTGTGTATATGCAAAGCCCACTCATTAGTATTATTGTACCTGTATATAATAGACCGCATGAATTTGTTGCGACTTTGAAATCTATAGAAAAACAGACGTACGATAATTTGGAAATTATTGTTATTGATGATGGTTCAACAGAAAAATTAGAAGTTGTAAGTTCAAAGTTAAAAATAAATTATATTCGTCAAGAAAATAAAGGTGCACCTGTGGCAAGAAATAAAGGATTTTTTATATCAAAAGGGGACTATGTAATTTTTTGGGATGCAGATGCAGTTGGGAAACAAAAAATGATTCAAAAAATGTATAACGCATTGCAACAATATCCGAATACATCGTATGCCTATTGTAATTTTTATTTTGGAAAGAAAAAAATGCCATCTCAGGCTTTTAGTTCATCTGCATTGCAATATCGTAATTATATTCATACAACTTCATTGATTCGTCGTAAAGCATTTCAAGGTTTTGATGAATCTATCAAAAAGTTTCAGGACTGGGATTTGTGGTTGACAATGTTGGAACAAAATAAACAAGGAATTTGGATAGATGAATATTTATTGTATGTGTCTCTTGGTGGAACGATGAGCAATTGGCTTCCATCATTTGCATATCACATGCCATGGAAATTATTGCCTGGAATTAGACAAAAGGTTAAGCGATACGAAATTGCGTATCAAAAAATTGTAGATAAGCATCATCTCAACAAAAATAAATAATTTTTACATTCAATCTAACATAAGTTCAAGATGAAGATTGTCTAACTTGATAATTTATTTTTATTAAATACTCTATACAGTAGGGTCAAAACTTTATCAAATGTTGTGATTGGTTTATGGGCTATTGTAAGAACAAAAACAAGAAAGAACGTACCAAAGACATGAAATAATGCTGGCATGGTAACAGTCATTACAAGGAAAGCAACTACACCAGCAAGTAAACCAACATAAAAATCATGGTAATCCGAAAGTGATTGAATATGGTACATGAGTCGGTAAATTGCGACTATTGATATAGCTAGAAATGAAATAAGACCAAAGATACCAAGCTCAACCCAGAGTTGTAGATAGCCCCAATCAAATTGTGGTGTTGTTACGTATTGATTAGTCAACGGATTCAGGAACGTTACAACAGAACCAAAACCACTGCCGAACCACGGATGTATTTCAATTTCTGTAATAATTGGAGTGAGCAATGTTGCACGAGTATCTGCACTAATTTCTTTACTTGGTTGAACAATACTTTCAAATCGTGTACCAAATACATTCCAACCAATGGTTTGTCCGCCACTTGCCATAAATGAAACAAGCGTGAATATTGCAACAAAAACAAAGAGTACCTCTGCTGATACCGCTAGCCATTTTTTCCATTCATGTGTATATTTAAGCACAAGTAATCCAATTAAAAGTGCAAGGATAAATGTACGTGAAATATCCAATGCAAGGATTATGAGAAGAGAGAATAGTAGAACGCGCCAATGCAGATTATGATGTTCTTTACGCATAATGAGCGATGAAATCAATAATATTGCTGGAATGAGGAGTAGATGTTCAGGTAGCACAATGCGGAAAAATCCAGCACCAAGATTAGTAATTTTTCCGCCTGCTATATCGCGGAACCAATGGTAATAGCCATCTTGCAACATACCTAAACCACTAGAATACCAAATAAATGTTCCGACAGACAATAGAGCATTGCCTAAGATAAAAACAATAAATAAACGAATTAAAAATTCTTGTCCGCGTGTATCTTTAAATGTGTGATACATCGGTATAATTGTAAGAAAAAATAAGAACGGAACTATATTTTGGATAATCAACAGAGGGCTATTGCCATTGTGTATTCCAATAGCAATTGCAAGGATAACAAAGAACGTAAATGGGATAAATATATAGAGAAGTGGACGCGGAAGGATAGCACGCTTACGATGAATTTGGTCTGCAATTGCGTGCACAATCCAGAGAAAAAGAAAAAACATGATAAGTGCTGAACGAATTGATAGACCAAAAAATTCAAACATGTGTCCATCTCCACCCAAAAAAAGTTCTGCGAGCACAAGATACCATGCCCAGTCCTGTGATTTGAAATAAACAGCGCCAAATATCATTATAATCGCAAATACAATGACAGCCTGAATTATTGGACGATTGATAAGTATTGCTGATAGGATTCGTAATACAAAAAAAATACCAAGTAATAAGCCTGTTTCTTTATTATAAAAAATAGATTTATCTGTAGTACGGGAAAACATATATTGTTATATCATTTTTGTACCAAGAATAGTTTTATTACCATTCAAAAAACTCTGTGCATCTATTGCCTGTTTTCCTTCTTTTTGAATTTGTATAATTTCAATTGATCCGTCTGCTGTTCCAATTAACAATTTTTTATCCTTCATTTGTACTTCACCAGCTGGAATTTTTTTATTTGAAGGTTTAATTTCTAAGAGTTTTAATCTAGCACCGTTCCATGTTGTCCAGATTCCTGGCCACGGTGTAAGTGCACGATATTGATTATACACTGTATTCGTATTTTTTGAGAAATCAATGTGTCCATCTTTACGTGATAGTTGTGAGCAAGTCGTCGCTTTGGTATCATTCTGTTTTTGTGGTTGTAATAATCCAGATAGGTAATTATGTATAACAAATTCAATATTTTTTGCAGAGATATTTGCAAGTTTTTCCTCTAACTCTTGTGTTTTTTCGTCTGGATCAATAATTATTTTTTCTTGTTGTAGAATTGGTCCAGTATCAAGCCCTGCATCCATTAGCATAAATGTGACACCACTTTCAGTTTCTCCATTTAGAATTGCAGACTGGATAGGCGTTGCGCCACGATATTTTGGCAGAAGTGATGTATGGATATTCATAATACCGTGTGTTGGCGCATCTAGAATATGTTGTGGAATCAAGAGACCATATTGTACTGTAACACCAAGATCAAAGGTATTTTTTTTAATTGTGTAGTTTTTTAATTTTTGTGGTTGTTCTACAAAAATTTTATGTTGTTTTGCAAAAAGTTTTACTGGAGGGGAATGAAGTATTTGTTTTCTGCCAATAGGTTTATCTGGTTTTGTAATCACAAGGTCAACAGAAAAATTTGGTGAATTAACTAAGGCTTTCAAAATATGTGATGCAAATATGTGTGTGCCAAAGAAGATGATGTGGATTGTTTTATTGTTATTTTGTTTCATTATTAAAATTGTCAATGAAGAAAAATAAA
>QIHL01000033.1 GCA_003230965.1 Candidatus Magasanikiibacteriota bacterium
ACAGCGATCGTGGTTTGTTGTTGCGACTGTAGCAGGAGTGTTGGCACTATTGGTGAAAGAAATTGCTGTGACTATTTTTCTTTTGTTTGCATTGACTGAATTGTTTTTTGGTAAAGAGTTAGTAAATCCAAAAGAATTTATTTTGAGGAATCTTCGTCGTTTTGGACTATTTTTTATTTTGTTTCTTGCATATTTTTTTTCTCGCAACGTAACAACAGGAGAAGCAGCAGGATTCTATGCTTCATCTGGCGGTATTGATATTGTACATATGTGGCATATGCTAGTAGAAATTATCACTAGTATGTTTGTATCTTATCCAGCGCGTGCTTTGTGGACAACGACCATTGTGACACATCCGATTACGTATGGACTGCTGGTTGTGTTCATACTTAGTATTTTTGTTTTTTATGCTAAATCATATCGCAAGTCGTTCAGTTATTTTCTCTTGTGTTTTTTGATTGTATCCATTCCATTTTTACAAGTATGGTTTGATCCACTTTCAAATTGAGGAGAACGATATGCATATCTTTTGTCTGCTTTTTTTATTCCGCTTGGTTTTATTATACTTTTTTCGCTTGTATCCCATTTTCGTTCACGCAATACGATATTTTTGATAATTGTTTTACTTATAATTATTTTTGTACTTCCAACGACGCAATATCAAATACAGACGTGGAGTATAGGCGGGCGTGTTGTTCATGACGCATTTGCATCTGTTGAACCGACCTTCATTTCACCGAATGAGTATGTACTCTTTGTTGGTTTGCCAAATGAACTTGATGGTGTACCGCTGTTTGAGAATGCAACAGCAGATGCAATTCATGTATATCACCATGTATTCTTTTTTAGTACGCGTATTTTGCTAGCAACTATTCTTGATCGTACAAATTATAATCAAGATATTGTTTCAATAAAGCATCCAGATTCATTGACGTATGTGTTGGTTCCGACTAATCAAACACATCCAGTCAAGTTCACGGGGTTCCATTCATGGAAGCATCCGTATGCAACTTTTATACTCAACAATTTTGTTACATCTACCAATTCTGGAAATTCTATTACTATTCATATTAATAAAAAGAAGCTTGACGGACTTCATGCAGAGGGGCGAGGACTTGCACTTGTTTATTTTACGAATGGGCGATTTCAAAAGATTTCTGTAACAGGAAAATAATAGACAGTCACTAAAAAATACGGTACAATACGTTTGTATATGTCAATCAAACCTTGCAAACTTGCCTTTTCTTTAACAGGATTTTCCGGACCACTTGGTCTTTTGCTTCAGTTGTTAGATTCAGCAAAATTATCTATCACAGAAATTGATTTATCCGAAGTTACTGAGCAGTATCTTCGCTATATGGATAATCTTGAAGAAAAGCAACCAGAAGAATTGGCTGATTTTTTGGTAATTGCAGCACGACTTCTGCTCATGAAGTCGCGTAAATTATTACCACAATTTGGTACAGAAGAAGAGGAGTGTCCGTCCTTGGAAGCACAATTAAAATTGTATAAACAGTTTGTTGAAGCAAGTAAAGAATTGAATGCACTCTGGATAGGAGAGAAGCAGTCATTTTCTAGAATTGAGCCATCGCACAAAATAGATACGTTTGTTATACCAAAAAATATGAGTTTGAAGAGTCTACAGCAAAGTATTAAAATGCTACTTGTTCGTCTTGCTCCACTAAAACCATTGCCTCAAACACAAATTGATGATGCTGTGAGCATGAAGGAAAAAATTGATACTATTCGTCGTGTATTGAAACAGAAAAAGACTGTACAATTTACTGAATTATTATTTGACGTACATAATAAAACTGAAGTTATTATGGGTTTTATAGCATTACTTGAATTATTGAAACAACGAGTAATTTTATTAGAACAAAATAGAGCATTTGATGATATTTTTGTACATAGTATCTCCTAATTTATGGAACTTCTTGGAACTATTGAATCAATTTTATTCGTTGCATCAAAACCACTACAAATTGTTAAACTTGCAAAAGTAATTAGTACAGAATCTAGTCGTGTGGCAGAGGCAATTGAAACATTACGAATGAAATACAATCGTGATGATTCTGGGATTCATATTTTTATTGACGGCGATACAGTACAGATGGGTACAAATCCAAATAATGCTGAATCACTAAAGACATTTATAAAACATGAAGTATCAGCAGAATTGACCAAGGCACAGTTAGAAACTTTGACAGTAATTGTTTACCGAGGACCAATGACACGTGCAGAACTGGAGCAGATTCGTGGCGTGAATTGTACAATTATTTTGAGAAATTTATCGTTGCGTGGATTAATTATTGAAGAAGAAAGTCCGCATACTGTGTTACCATTTTATCGTGTTTCAATTGAGGCTCTACAAGGACTTGGTATTCACGATGTGAGTGAATTACCTAATTATGAGGAATTGAATACTCATGTATTTTTGCAACAGGAAGAAGATAGTAATATAAGCTTGTGAATTTTCTTGATATACAACCTGGAGCTGAACGATCAAATCAGTGGAGAAACATAGTAACTATTGGTGTGTTGGTGTTGGCTCTTAGCGCTGGAGTTTTTTTGTATGCTGGTATTCATGTATTTCCACAACCAGTTTCTTCGTCAGCAGCCAAGCACACAGTGGCTAGTATTCATACAAATAAAGAAAAAGTTGGCGGAGATGTCACTGTTGCACCACCTGTGAGTACCAGTACACAGTTACCAGTATTACATGGTGTTATGCTTTCTTCCACACAATTTAGTGCTACAAGTATTATTGTGAAAGACGAAAAAACAGGTGCTGTTCTTTTTTCTAAAAATCCATTTGAGGTACGTCCTATTGCAAGTATTACAAAGTTGATAAGTGCTCTAGTGTTACTTGATGAAAAACCAGATTGGAATGCGACAACTACAGTTGTTGGTAGAGATTTGTACGGTGTACATATTTATCCTGGTCAGGTATATACAAACAAACAATTATGGCAGGCTATGTTGGTCGCATCATCTAATCGTGCTATTTTTTCGCTTGCCAAACATGCTACGACGTCAACTAGTAATTTTGTGACGCACATGAATGAGAAAGCGCATGAATTAGGAATGAACCATAGTTCATTTACTGATTCAACAGGATTAGTTGATGGGGATGTATCAACTGCATCAGACGTTGCTATTTTGTTAAAAAATGCGCTTCAACATCCAGAAATACAGAAAGAACTAGAGACTCGCGATGCAACCATTATACCAGAGGGCAAGACAGTTAAGGTCCATATGTGGAATACAGATTGGTTGTTGCTTGGCTGGATTCCATCTGATTTTGCATATTTTTATGGTGGCAAAACTGGATTTATTGATGACTCACTATATAATTTTGCTGTTCAACTAGGTGATAGTAAAGGGCATATTATTGATGTTGTAGTACTCGGTGCAAAAGACAATAAAGCACGCTTTACTGAAGCACGTGATATAGCTGATTGGGTATTTACACACTACACATGGCCTAAAAATGCGATATCAGTAGTACATGTGGCAACCTCCACAACTTCAACTTTACATTAAACTATGTTGCATGCACAAATTATAAGTTGGTTCGTATATTTTCCCAGAGAATGGGCGGTTTTTTTTATTGCAATGTTACCGATTGCTGAACTGCGTGCTGCCATTCCAATCGGACTTGAAGTTTATCAGTTACCTATTTGGAAGGTTGAAATACTGGCAATTTTGGGAAATATGTTTCCTACTATTTTTATTTTATTGTTGATGCCAAAATTACACGAATGGATGATACACAAACGTTTTTTAGGTTCTGTATTAATAAAAAAAATACAGCATATAGAAAAAGCATTTTCTGGTCAGTATGCAAAATATGGTGCGCTCGCTTTAATTTTGTTTGTTGGTATTCCGTTGCCTTTTACTGGAGCATGGACAGGTTCTTTGGCTGCATTTATTTTTGATATTCCATTCAGGAAATCATGGTGGATGATTTTATGTGGTGTATGTCTTGCAGCGATTATTGTTACTTTTATTACATTATTTGCAACTAGAGCGTTTGGGTGGTTAGCATAATAAAAAACTACTTTACAAGTAGTTTATTTTGGTGCCCAAGGTGGGAATCGAACCCACACATCTTGCGATACACGATTTTGAGTCGTGCGCGTCTACCAATTCCGCCACTCGGGCTTGGCACAAAAATCTTAGATAGTATAGCGACTATTGTGAGACTTGTCAATTTCTTGTATACTATGTATATATGGCTCATATAATTGCAATCGTGAATCAAAAAGGAGGTGTAGGAAAGACCACAACTGCTATGAATGTCTCTGCGTATCTTGCAGAATTCGGTAAATTTGTGCTTCTTGTGGATATGGATCCACAAGGTAATGCAACGAGTGGTCTGGGTATTTCCAAAGATGAATTGGAAGGTGGTGTGTATCAAGTATTGGCGAAGCAACAACGGCTTCACGATGTTGTACAAAATACTGCACATGAGGGATTACGTGTATTGCCGTCTACACCAGACTTGGCCGGAGCGAATGTGGAACTAGTTGATATAGAACGCCGTGAATTTCAATTGACGGATATTCTTGCGGAGGCAACACATGCCTATGATTACATTATTATTGATTGTCCACCGTCGCTTGGTTTGCTTACAGTAAACAGTTTGGTTGCTGCTGATGAACTTTTAATTCCAGTCCAAGCTGAATATTATGCACTAGAAGGATTGGGGCAATTATTAAATACAATCAATCTTATTCGGGAACACATAAAACCAGAACTTGGCATACTAGGTGCAGTTCTCACTATGTACGACAAACGGACACGTCTTTCCAGTGACGTCATGCAGGAATTGTACAAATATTTTCCAGATACTATTTTTCGTTCTGTTATTCCACGCACAGTTAGGTTTGCTGAAGCACCGAGTTTCGGAAAATCAATTGCGCACTATGAACCTCACGGAAAAGGTGCAAAAGCGTATGAGCGTCTTACTAGAGAACTTTTAGAAAAATACTAATAATATGGTACTTGGTAAAGGATTAAATTCATTGATTCCTAAAACAAAAGGTGTATCACGCAAAATAGTACGCAAAGAGACTGGTGGTTCTTCAGAGTATCGCATTTGGCACATTCCTATTTCTGAAATTATTCCAAATAAAGAACAACCGCGAAAGAATTTTGCTGAACAAGACTTAAATGATTTAGTTGAATCAATTAAAATACATGGCGTTTTGCAACCAATCATGGTTACTGAACAAGAAGATGGAGGCTACGAGTTGATTGCTGGTGAACGACGGTTTCGTGCATCGCAACTGGCTGGATTAAATACGATTCCAACGATTGTACGTACTGCTTCTCATCAAGAAAAACTTGAGTTGGCACTCATTGAAAATATCCAACGACAAGATTTGAATCCAATAGAAGAAGCCTTTGCGTTTAATCGCTTGATCCAAGAATTTTGTCTCACACAAGAACAAGTTGCCAAGAGAGTAGGAAAGAGTCGTTCGGCAGTGGCAAATATTGTTCGCCTACTTGGACTTCCTGAATCTATTCAACAAGCGTTGATTGATGGTGCCTTGAGTATGGGCAAAGCGCGTGCACTATTGAGTTTGAAAGATCAAACAGAACAAGTGAAAGTTTTTGAAGAGATGGTTGGGACTCGCGTAACAGTCCGCGATGTGGAACGTGCAGTTGAATCAAAAGGAGTAAAGTCGCGAAAAGGATTGGTGCGACGGGATCCAAATATACGTGCACAAGAAACATTGCTTGAAGAGCGTTTTGGTACTAGAGTTGAAATTATACAAAAGAATGGAAAGGGGAGTATTATGATTCATTTTGATAGCAAAGAGGAATTGAAACGGTTGATGCAGGATTTAACATAAAATATAGTAGAGAAAAAATAAAGTACTGTTTTTGTAACAACAGTACTTTATTTTTTATCACGTGTATTTTTTTTTGGCAATACTGATTTGAGCCAACCAGTAAGTTTAGTTTTTTTATGTATTCTGATGTGATTTTTTGCAGTTTGTGTTTTGACAAAGTCTAACCAGTTTGGATTTGGACCTTTACGATTTTTATCCAATAAAATTTCAACCACATCACCATTTTTTAATACTGTATCAAGGGATGCTATTTTGTCGTTAATGAGTGTTGCTTTGCATTTGTTTCCGATGTCTGTATGAATATGGTATGCAAAATCAACAGGTGTTGCTCCTTCTGGTAAGTCAATTACGTCTCTTTTGGGTGTAAATACAAATATACGGCTTTGTAAGAAGTCAACCTTTATTTCTTCAAGATCAGAGAGTTTATTCAAAATTTCTTTTTGGATTTCCGCTAGTTCTTGTGCCCAGCGAACTTGTTTTTTTGGAATACGTGATCCATATTCATCATAATGCCAGTGAGCTGCAATACCATATTCTGCTTCCTCCTGCATCTGTCGTGTTCTAATTTGGAATTCCATCACTTCACCATGATCATCAAACACAGTAGTATGCAAAGACTGGTAGCCATTTGGTTTTGGTTGTGAAATATAATCTTTGATCCTACCTTTTACCGGTTTCCATACTTTATGCAAAATTCCGAGTGATGCATAACAATCTGCTACATCCTTTACAATTATGCGAAATGCAAATAGATCATAAATTTTTGCTACTTGATTATCTTTTCGTTGAAGTTTTTTATAAAAGCTGTATAAACGTTTTTTTCTGCCGTCAATTGATATGATGTCAATATGTGCATCTTTTAATTCTTTTTCTGCTTGTACATGGACACCTTTCAAATATTTTTCTTTTCCTGCTAATTTTTCATCTCGTAATTGTTTTACACGTTGGTATTCTTTTGGGTATACATATTTAAATGATAAGTCTTCCAGTTGTCCTTTCATTTCTGCCATACCAAGTCTGTTGGCAATCGGTGCGTATATTTCTAGACTCTCAAGAGCAATACGGTATTGTTTTTGTGGAGGAAGTGCATCAAGCGTGGTAAGATTATTGATACGGTCAGCAAATTTGATAATCATGACACGAATGTCTTCTGCCATTGCCACAAACATTTTACGTAAGTTTTCTAGGTAACGTTCAACACCACGATATTTTAATTTTCCTAGCTTTGTAATACCTCGTACCAATCTCATAATTTCCTTACCGAAGTTTTTTTCAATATCTTCAAGTGTCCGTTCTGTATCTTCTGGTACATCATGCAAAAGTGTCGCTATGACGATGATGTAATCAATATGCATGTCTGCAATAATGTGTGCGGCAGTAAGCGGATGAATGATGTATGGTTCACCTGATTTTCTATATTGACCTTTGTGTGCATCTTTTGCAAAATCATACGCCAATTGAATCATATCTAAATCAGCCTGTGGATTGTAGGCTGTAACTTTTTGAAGAAGTGATTTAATTGTAATTTTGGATGTGCTAGTCATGGTAACTTTTTACTAGTTATATCCAATTATTCTTCTTTTTTAGTTTCTGCTATTTTTTTGAAGGAGCACTTTTTATTTGAACAACGTATTGTTCCTTTTGCACCAAAGACTATTGGTGATTTGCATTCAGGACAAATTTCACCAGTTGGTTTACTCCATAGTGCATTTTCGCAATCAGGGTATTGGTTGCATCCGTAGAATGTTCGTCCACGATGGGTACGTTTTTGTACAAATTCTCCTTTACCGCATTTTGTACAAAGTACACCAGTTTTTTTTTCTATTGATTTAATATTTTTACATTCTGGATAGCCAGAGCAACCAAGAAATGGACCAAAACGTCCACGTTTTATTATCATTGCTTTTCCACATTTATTACATACTTCATCGCTTACTTCTTTCTCAAGTTCAGCCTCTTCACCAATTGGTTTAGTATTTTTACATTCTGGATAATGAGAACACGCCATAAATTTTCCGAATCGTCCCATTTTAATTATCATTGGATTTCCGCACTTATCACACACTTCATCAGTTTTTTCTTCTGTTAATTCTTTTTTTGATAATGTTTTAGTTTTTTCTTTTATAAGTTTATGAAATGGAGAATAAAATGTAGCAATAATTGGTTGCCATTTTTTTATACCTTGTGCAATTTCATCCAAGTTTTTTTCCATCTCTGCAGTAAATTGATAGTCAACAATTCTGGGAAAGTGTTTGACAAGTAAATTATTAACAACAAATGCAACATCTGTAGGTTTAAGCCGTTTTTGTTCGTTACGTTTTACATAGTGTCGTGTTTCAATGGTTGCTATAGTAGGTGCATAAGTTGATGGACGTCCAATGCCGTATTCTTCCATTATTTTAACAAGAGTTGCATCAGAATAACGTGCAGGTGGTTCGGTAAAATGCTGTTCTGACTTTAATTCATCGCACAATAAAGTCTCACCTTTTTGTAATTTTGGAAGCATTTCTTCTTTAATCAATTCAGGATATAATATTAACCATCCAGAGAATTCTAGAATTTGACCAGTTGCACGAAATATATATTGATTTTGAAAAATATCAATACAGGTTTTTTTTAATTGTGCTTGAGCCATCTGTGTTGCAATTGTACGATTCCAAATCAGACGATATAGTTTGAACTGTTGTGTGTTTAGGTATTCTTTTATAGATTCTGGCGTGCGTGTTGGATCACTTGGACGAATTGCTTCATGTGCTTCTTGTGCACCTTTTGATGTAGTTTTGTATATACGTGGTTTGTCAATCGCATAGTCTTTTCCGAATGAATTTATCACATGCGTTTTTGTATCTGCAAGAAATTTTTGAGACAAATTTAATGAATCAGTACGCATGTATGTAATCAGACCGAGTGATCCATCTCCACCAAGTTCAATGCCTTCGTATAGTTGTTGTGCGATTCGCATCGTTTGCTTTGATGACATACCGAGTGTTTGATTCGCACGTTGTTGTAGAGTGGACGTTGTAAACGGTGGTGGCGGTGTCCGTTTTGTGTCTTTTTGTTCAATGTCTTGAATAGTATATTTTGTATCTTTCAGATTTTTCAAAATAGCATCTACTTCATCTTTTGTTTTTAAATCCATTTTTTGCACGCGCTTGCCGTCTATACTATGAAGTTTTGCACTGATTAAATAGTCTTTTTCTTTTTCAGAATGGAATGATCCAAGTATTGTCCAGTATTCTTTTGGATTGAATGCTTGAATTTCTAGTTCTCGTTCTACAATCAAACGAACTGCTACAGATTGGACACGTCCCGCAGAGAGTCTACGTGCAACTTTTTCCCAAAGTAATGGGGAAAGTTCGTAGCCAACCAGACGGTCAAGTATACGTCTGGCTTGTTGGGCATCAACTAATTTCATATCAAGATTGCGTGGTTTTTGTATTGCTTCTTCAATAGCTGATTTAGTAATTTCATGAAAGACCATTCGTTTGGCTTTTTTAGGATCAATGTCCAATACTTGCATTAGATGCCAAGAAATTGCTTCTCCTTCACGATCCTCATCTGTAGCAAAGAGAATCTCGTCACATTTTTTTGCAAGATCTTTTAATTCTTTCACGTGTTTACTTTTATCTTTCGGAATGACGTAGGTTGGTTCAAAACTACCATGCTCAGTGTCTACCCCCATCTTGCTTTTTGGAAGATCTCTAATATGTCCAAATGAAGAAGTAACCGTGTAGGTTTTTCCAAGGAATTTAGATATAGTTTTTGCTTTTGTTGGACTTTCAACAATGACGAGTGTTTTCTTCATATAGCCCACAGCATAGACAAATTATAGTATTTTGTCAATTAAATATAAATTTTTTAGTATAAAAAATAATGTTAACAAAAATTTATGATGCAAAAATATAATTCATTCCACCTACATTACGTACAAAACCTTTCATCTCCATAAGCGTTAGTGTACTGTTTACCACACGACTTTCTAGTCCACTTTGTCTCGTCAGTTCGTCAATGTGGACAGGATTGCGAGATAATTGTTTCAGTATAACTGCTTGCTCTATTGATGCAGGTTTTATTGGTATTTTTAATTGTTTTTCTGTTGTTTGGTATAGATTAAATAGATCCAAAATATCAGAAACAGATGTTACAGCGTGTGCACCCATTTTTATTAGATTATTAGTTCCGACTGCTGTCGGTGATGTTATATTTTGTGGTACGGCAAGGACATCTCGACCATTATCAAGTGCAACTCGCGCGGTAATGAGTGAACCTGATTTTTCGCTCGCTTCAATAACAAGCGTTCCATAACAAAGTCCTGCGATGATTCTGTTTCGTTTCGGAAAGGTATATACAGTAGGTATTGTACCAGGTGGATATTCAGTTATTACAGCCCCGCCCGCTTTGATAATTTCTTCGGACAGTCCACGATGTACAGCTGGCGCAACATGCTGACGGTCATTGCCTCCACCAAGCACAGCGAGCGTAATTCCTCCTGTTTCTAGTGTAGTTTTGTGAGCAATACTGTCAATACCGTATGCAAGTCCGCTGACAATCACTACACCAGCTTTTGCAACTCCAGTAACTAATTCTTCAACCAGTTGCTTGCCGTATGCAGAATAATTGCGTGGACCTACGACTGCGAGATGTGGTTTGTATTTTGGAAGTGTTCCACGTACAAATAAACAGATTGGCGGATCATAGATTTTTTTTAAGAGTGCTGGATAGTCAGGATCATCAAGTGTAACACATGTAATCTGTTCTTTTTGTAATGTTTGTTCAATTTCTTCAGCATTGAGTTGATCACGCCATAGTAAAAATTCCTGCTTTATATTTTCTTGCCATGGTACATTTTTTATTTTATCATCTTCCCACATTTCATCAAATGATGAGAAAACACTTTGGAGTTCTGTAAAGCGTTTGTATGTAAGTTTTGGAAAGTAGGCAAGGAGCGATATTTTTGAGAGCATATTTATTCATTTTCTTGTATATTATTTATGATGGCGTCAACTGCTGTATCAAGCATTTTTCTCAAGATATGTCGTTCACTGAAACCAAACTTGCCAAGCACAAATTTATTTATACTTTTCATTTTTTTTTCTTCAGTTGGTTTAATGCCGACACGAATACGTGTAAAATTTTGTGTGCTGATATTCTCAATAATAGAGAGTACACCATTATGTCCTGCAGGTCCACGATTAGTTTGGATTTTAATTTCTCCAATTGGAATGTCCTTATCATCGTGCACGATGATAATATCAGTAGATTTAAGTTTGTAAAAATGCGCAATAAGTTGCACACTTTGACCAGACGCATTCATAAAAGTCATTGGTTTTGCCATGATAATTTTTTTACCATAAAACATACCACTACAAATTTCTGCATTGAATTTTTTACTCAAGTTCCAGTTATCAAGTCCAGTAGTTTTATTTAATTGATCATGCAAGTAATCAAGAACCATAAATCCAACGTTGTGACGCGTTTTTTCATATTGTTTTCCAGGATTGCCAAGACCAACAATGAGTTTCATTTGAGAAATTTATTGGATCAAATAATTTTTTGCTAAAAAGAACTAATTATTTCGTCTGCTTTCGTATGTGTATTGTGATCGGTGTACCAAAAAAATCAAATTTTTCTCTCAGACGATTTTCAAGAAAGTGAACGTATGATGAATGAAGCGATGTGCGATATTTTACAACAATTTCAAATATAGGTGGGGCAGTTGCTACCTGTTTCATCATCAAAATGTCTGGATGGCGTGTTCCTTTGCCACGCGCTGGACGGTGTTCTCGTGTTACACGTTCTAAAAATCGTCTCACTCCACTTGAAACGATAGTAGTATGCCGTGCTTTCCAAACCTGCATGAGGAATGGAAAAATATCATGGATACGATAACCAGTTTTTCCACTAACAAATAAAATAGGTGCAAATTTTAAGTGAGGAAAATAACTATAAATAATTTTTTTTACTTCATTACGTTTTGTGTCGCTTGCATCTTCTGAAAGATCCCACTTGTTTAATAATATGATGACACTTTTACCATGTTTTTCTAATAATCCTCCAAGTTGTTGGTCTTGATTAGAGATAACTTCTGATCCATCTAGAACAAATAATACAATATCAGATTCCTCTATTATTTTTATACTTTTTTGAATTCCAGTACGTTCCAGATGTCCAGCAACTTTAGATTTTCGTCTGATTCCTGCAGTATCCACAAATGTAATATGTTGTTCTTTTGTTTCTTCCTCATCTGTGTATGGATAAATAACTTCTGTATCGTGTGGTTCACGTGTTGTATGTGCCATTTCGCTAACAATAGATTTTTCTTCATCAATTAATTTATTGAACAATGATGATTTCCCAACATTAGGTTTTCCAATGATACTGACGCGCATTTCTGTTGGTATTGTTTCTACGAGTTTTTCTGGTGTTTCTATTTCTAATTCTGATATAGCATCAACTGGAAGCATTTTTTGTTTGATGAGTGTGTCATAAATGCGATCAAGCAGATCTCCTAGATTGCGTCCGCTGTTAGCAGACACAAAGAATGGTTTTCCTAATCTCAGTTTTGGATACCCACTCATGTCAACAGCCACACGAATTTTGTTTGAGTCAACTTTATTTGCGACAATAAGTGTAGAAATATCAGAGAATTGATCATGCAACTGTTTTGCCAAGGTATATTCTTGCGGTAAAATACCAGACTGTGCATCAGTTACAAATATAATCATATTTGCATCAGCCAATGCATCTTCTGTTTGTTTGATAATATCTGCCTCAAGTGGTACTGCTTCGTCAAATGTCAAACCACCAGTATCTACTAGGCGAATATATGCACCATGCCACAACACGTCACCTTCGTTGCGTGTGCGTGTTGTTCCTGCAATGTTAGACACCAATGCTTTTTGTTCTTCAATCAATTTGTTAAATAATGTAGATTTTCCGACATTCACACGACCGACAAGTACTACTGTTGGTTTTTTATTTATTTTTTGTTTTGCAGGTATAGCCATAAAATAGTATTATTTCGATATATTATTATTAGTTTGTTGAAAGTTTTCGCCCAAGACAATTAAAATGTCTGTACTGCTAGCTGTTATTATTCCAGTTGGTATTGTTTGTTCAATCGGAATATGGAGTGTTTGTTTTAATTTTTGCAATACATCAGGTGCTAGTGTTTGCGTAATTTGATAGATTGCACTGTGAGTAATTGGTCGGTTTGGTGTATTGCCGATTTTTCCTACACTAAATGTATTATACTCTAATTCTTTTTTGATGCGTACAGCTAGTCCTGCTCGCCATGTTCCATTGAGAATTTCTATGGTGTCATGTTTAGGTGGTGTACTTTGTATGTCATTTGAATTGACGATTGTTGCGTTGGTTACTGGTTTTGTAAAGATATTTTGTATTGCGGAAGAAATAGCTGTAAAATTACCAGTTTTTGGTTCCAAGATAAATGATCCTCTTGCACTCATTCCACTAACCAAAAATCCATTTGGACTATCGTCTAGAACGAGTGTAGTGCTGTGTTGCATGTCCAGTTCTTTTGCCATACTTAGGAATCCCATTACATCACCAAATTGCATATTTGTCGTAATGTGAGCAGCCAAGGTTTGAAGAATATTACTTATCTTAATTGGATTTGAGAGAGTTTTGAATGACAGTATTTTTTGTTTTAAGGCGAGCAACATTTTTTGTTGGCGATGTGCGCGTGCAAAGTCAGATCCTTCGCCATTGTTTCCATGACGAGATCGAGCAAATTCTAATGCTCGTGTTCCGTTCATGGTGTGAATACCTGTGGTGAATTGAATTGTTTGTGTGGTATTGCTGAAAGTTGGATATTGCCTATCAGTGAACGGTCGTTGTACGTTAATCGTAATTCCACCAACATCATTTACCATATCAACGAATGCTTGAAAATCAACTCTAATGTAGTATTGAATTGGAATTCCAAAGGTTTTTTGAATAATTTTAGCTGCCAGTATAGGACCTTTGCCTGGGTGACCAACTTCACCGTATGCGTCAGCTGCATTGATTTTTTGCCATCCATGATTTGGTATATTTACCAGTAGATCTCTGGGAATTGAAATAAGAGCGATTTGTTTTGTTGACGGTTTGATACTTAAAATTATCATTGTATCAGACAAGTATGGTCCAGCATGTCCAGGACCGCCCATACCGAGGAGGAGTATATTGACACGATCATTTTTTACACCTTTGACTCTTGCATTATCATTAAAAACTAATTTGGCTATATGTTCCAGTAAATTACTTGCTGGCTTAGGTTGCAATGTTATTGGATCATAGGATTTCGGATTATTTGAAAATGACGCATGCACAAATGTTCGTACTACTAAAATACCAAGTAGGATGACCACCACGATGCCTGATGATAAAAAAAATATCCTGCGTCGCTTTAATATTCGGGAGGTGGTATCTTCATGCTTTAAGAAGTTTATGTCTTTGTAGTCCATGCGCCGTAGTATACGTGAAATAAGTTTGTTTTGCAATGCACAGTTTACATTGTTTTTTTCTATTTTTGTGGTATACTCTGTATAGACCTCTATATCTGAAACTCTGGCACGCATAGCTCAGTTGGTTAGAGCGCATGATTCACATTCATGAGGTCTCTGGTTCAAATCCAGATGCGTGCACAATGATTATCATTGAATTTTCAAGGATATTTTTATGCCTAAACCATTTAGAGAGGATACAATTATTGGCGATATTTTACATAAATGGACTGTTCAAGAGTATGAACAGCACGAGCGAGGATGGATTTGGTATCTTGCTATGTCCGTACTTGGAGTTATACTCATTGCGTATGGTATTTGGACAAATAATTTTCTTTTCTCTCTAATTATTATTTTGTTTGCGATTATTTTATTTTTGCAAGCGCATCAAGAACCGTTGCAAGTGACTTTTGCTGTAACAGAATTGGGTATTATATTAGGCAGTCGTTTTTATGAATTTTCTGAATTTAAATATTTTTATATTATTTATCAGCCACCAGAAGTAAAGACGCTCTTTTTTGAGATGAAAAGTATCACTCACCCTCTCATTCACGTATCATTGCTTGATGAGAATCCAGTTGAGGTTAGACAAAGTCTTCGTAAGTATATGACTGAAGATTTGGAAAAAGAGGATGAACCTTTGGCGCACACAGTTATACGTCGGTTCAAAATTCATTAAATTATTACTGCATCTCTTGACTAGGCTTGTTTTTTTGCGTATACTCTTAAGGATTGAAAAATATGTTCTTGTCGTTCAATGGATAGGACATTGGTTTGCGGAACCAAAAATGCAGGTTCAATTCCTGCCAAGAGCACAATTAAAAACTTCTTATTTTGTATTTTCGGAATGAGAAGTTTTTTAATGTATACTCATTCTAACTAATACATGGACTTTAGTTTTTTCAAAGATTTTTTTGCCTTTCGTCTATGTTTTTTGTATGGTAATATACAGAGACTATGAATATACATTCACCAGTTTCTTCACTCAATCGTGTAGGTAAGGCATTGGAAAAACGCTTGTTATATCTTGGAATTGAGACGGTTGAAGATCTACTTATGCATTTTCCATTTAGATACGAAGACTACAGTGAAGTAACACCGATTGGATCACTGAAGTCTGATACGCAGACAACTGTTGTCGGAACCATTGAATTGATTGCAAATAAACGTAGTCCACGAAAACGTACAATAATTACCAATGCAGTGGTTGCGGACGCAACTGGGCAAGTACGGGTAGTCTGGTTTGGACAGCCATTTATTTCAAAGACGTTGCACGCAGGCGATGAAGTATATCTATCTGGCAAAGTCACGAATGATGTATTTGGTACGCAGATGATAGGACCTGTGTACGAAAAGAAAAAAGAAAAGACTACAAATACAGCACGTATTGTTCCGATTTATCCATTGACCAATGGAATTACGGAGAAACAAATGCGTTTTTTAATGGAGCAAGTTATTCACCTTGCAACAGATTTCTCTGATTGGCTTGCAGATGATATACGCGAGCAGGCAGATGTTATATCATTTGCAGAAGCGATTCGTTGTATTCATTTTCCAGATTCACAAGATGAATATAGTCATGCACTTGAGCGGTTGAAGTTTGATGAATTATTTATTTTGCAATTGCGTGCTGAAATGATTCGTCAGTCACTCACCGAGAATAAAGCCCCAAAGATGACATTTCATAAGTCAGACGTTCAAGAATTTGTAGCATCGTTTCCATTTATATTAACAAAAGATCAAAAAATCGCAGCGTGGGAAATTATTCAAGACATGGAGAAAGAAGTCCCGATGAATCGTTTGCTTGAGGGCGATGTTGGTTCTGGAAAAACTGTAGTTGCAGCAATGGCGTTGTATACTGCGATGCTTGATGGTTATCAAGGAGTGCTTATGGCACCGACAGAAATACTTGCGAGGCAGCACTTTGCATCATTGACTAAACTATTTGAAAAACAAGATGTACAGATTGGTCTCTTGACACGAGCAGATGTGCGGGCGAATAAAGAGATAATAAGGAACAAAAAACAGTCTTTTATCTCAAAGAAAAGAGAATTGAAAAAATCTGTTGAAAGTGGAAAAACAGTTTTGCTGGTTGCAACGCATGCAGTTTTGACAAAAGATGTGCGTTTCAAAAATCTTGGGTTGGTAATTATAGATGAACAGCATCGTTTCGGTGTAGAACAACGAAAGATGATCAGAGAAAAGTCAGGTTGTGTTCGCACGTATCCTCATTTTCTTTCTATGACGGCGACACCAATTCCCAGGTCATTCGCACTTGCACTGTATGGTGATCTTGATTTGTCATTTATTCGCCAGATGCCTGCAGGGAGAAAACCAATACAGACGCGACTTGTAGAACCACACAATCGCGATAAAGCATATCAGTTTATTCGTGATCAGGTTCAGCAAAAGAGGCAGGTATTTGTAGTATGTCCATTGATTGATAGTACTACAAGTGTATCTTCCAAAAAGTCTGTGCTTGATGAATATGAAAAACTTTCAACAGATATTTTTTCAGATTTACACGTTGGGTTTATTCATGGAAAGTTAAAAGCAGACGAAAAAGCGGAAACGATGGAGCAATTTGAAACAGGTAAAATTGACATTTTGGTTTCTACGTCTGTTGTAGAAGTGGGTGTGAATATTCCAAACGCGAGTGTTATGATGATTGAGTGTGCTGAACAATTTGGATTGGCTCAGCTTCATCAGTTTCGTGGTCGTGTTGGACGCAGTAATTATCAGTCGTATTGTTTTATTTTCACAGACAGTGATAGTAAACAAGTAGTTGAACGATTGAAATTTTTTGAAAGTACAGTTGATGGGTTCAAAGTTGCCAAGTATGATTTGGATCGTCGCGGACCTGGAGAAGTGTATGGTAAAGCACAAAGCGGTATGGCTAAATTAAAATTGGCTACGCTCAATGATGGTAGAATTATTAAAAAAGCGCATGATTTAGCGCGTGGGATTAATTTTTTAACACATCCAACTTTGCGAGAAAAGGTTGCCGAGTGGGAACGAACTGTCCATCTTGAATAAAGCTAAATAATTTTTATTATGTTTTTGCAATCAGAGATTGAATTTCTGACACAGTGATAGTTTTAAGTGTTGTATTTTTTGGTATTTTACTTGCAGATAAAATAGCTCGTTTCATACCTAAATGTTCGGCTTCTTTTAATCGTTTTTTTGTGTATGGTACTGAACGAATTTCTCCTCCAAGCCCGACTTCGCCAAAGACGACTAGATCTTGTCCCACTGGTTTATCTTTGAATGAACTTGCTATGGCTAGACACACTGCAAGGTCTGCTGCAGGTTCGTTTGCAGTCATTCCACCAACAACATTAATATGTATATCATATTGTCCCAAATTTAATTTAGAACGTTTTTCCAATACAGCTACTAGAACATGGAGGCGATTGAGATCAAATCCACTTGCTTTGCGTACAGGGTAACCAAAACTAGTTTTGTTTACCAACGCTTGAATTTCTATCAATAATGGACGTGTTCCTTCCATCAAGCAGGTAATGACACTACCAGATACATTTTTTGTACGTTCTTCAAGCAGTGCACCAGATGCATTTTTTACATCATGAAGTCCTGTTTCTGTCATTTCAAAAATACCTACCTCGTCAGTAGTACCGAAGCGATTTTTTACTGTTCGCAAAATACGATAGCTGTGGTGTCGTTCGCCTTCTAAGTACAAGACTGTATCAACCAAATGTTCAAGCGTTCTTGGTCCGGCGACTGTGCCTTCTTTTGTAACATGTCCAATAATTATGATTGAAATTTTATTTTTTTTTGCCACATCCAGTAATTTTACAGTACACGCTCGGATTTGGTTCATGTTGCCAGGTTCGCCCGAGATATCATCTGTATAAATTGTTTGTATAGAATCTATAATTGCAAGAGATGGTTTCTTTTTTTCTAGTGTTGCACAAATAGTATCTACATCGGATTCTGAACATAACGCTAGTGTGGTAGAGTTAGTTTTTAGTCGTTTTGCACGCAAGAGTATTTGTTCTCCTGATTCTTCTGCAGAAAAATAGATACAGTTTTTTACTTGTGTAGCAATTTGTAATGCCAATGTAGATTTACCAATGCCAGGTTCACCGCCTAGGAGCGTAAGACTACCTGAGACGATTCCACCGCCAAAAACGCGATCGCATTCATACAAAGTAGTAGTAATACGTGGCACAGTATTTATTTTCATTTCACTGATTGATACTATTGTAGCAGGAGCATGTGTTTTCTTTTTTTGTGTACGACTTGGCTCTTCAACTATTTGTTCTTGCTCCACAACTGTACCCCATTTTCCACATTCTAAACATCGTCCAGTCCACTTACTGAATTGTGCATCGCAATTTGTGCAAGTAAAACATTGTTTCATGTGAATGATTTTTATTATAAGTTTTGCAAACGTACTTTTTTTTTGCTACAATCGTGTCCGCTCCATGGGCTGCTAGCTATCCAGGTTTTCCAATGTTTATTATTATTGAGATCTATTTTTGAAAAATCAAAATTTCGTGCATCAACGTGTAAGCTATCAAGAACCTGACAGTGCAACAATATGTGAGCATCGTCATAAATAATTTTTTTTGCTCGTGTTTGAATATTTTTTATGAGTGT
>QIHL01000064.1 GCA_003230965.1 Candidatus Magasanikiibacteriota bacterium
TAATAATTAACTATTTCCCTTGACGAATAGATAACAGTAATATATACTTGTTTCGTTTTTACGGCGCCATCGTCTAGTGGCTAGGACACCAGGTTTTCATCCTGGGAACAGGGGTTCAATTCCCCTTGGCGCTACTCATAATCAACTCTTCCACTACTTGATAATATAAATTGTGTATGCGCATACTTGGCATTGAATCATCATGTGATGACACTTCTGTCGCCTTAGTTGATTGCGATGACAACGGTTTTGTTGTACGTTCAGAAAAAACTTCAAGTCAAATTGAAATCCATAAAAAATACGGAGGTGTTGTCCCAGAAATTGCAGGACGCAAGCATGCAGAACAAATTTTACCTGTGATTGAAGAGGTAATGAAAAATCAAGAAAAACCAGATGTAATCGCAGTTACCAGTGGTCCTGGACTCATGACCGGACTCATTGTTGGAACTGAAGCAGCAAAGGCTCTCTCATATCTTTGGGATATTCCGCTTATCGCAGTTAATCATATTGAAGGACACATTCATTCTGTCTTTATTGGATCTAAATCAATCAATCATAATAGAATAAGAACAAACGAATTCCCAGCTCTTTGTCTTATTGTTTCAGGCGGACATACTGAGCTGGTATTGATGAAAAATTATGGTGAATATAAATTGCTTGGGAAAACAAGGGACGATGCAGCTGGTGAAGTATTTGATAAAGTCGGTAAACTTCTAGGATTCCAATATCCTGGTGGTCCAAAAATTTCTAAACTTGCTATTGATGGACAACCAAAAGCAATTGCATTCCCCCGTCCTATGCTCAATAGTGATAACTATGACTTTAGTTTCTCTGGATTAAAAACCTCTGCACTGTATTGGTTGCGAGATAACCAATATGACAAAGATGATATTCCAGATATTTGTGCCAGCTTTGAACAAGCAATAGTTGACGTACTAGTTAAAAAAACACAAAAAGCAATGCATCAATATAATCCAAAGACGTGTATACTTGGTGGCGGAGTTTCAGCAAATAAAAAATTACGTGAGTCATTGCGCTCACTAGTTACAAAAAAAGATAAAGTACGTTTCCTCATTCCAGAACTTCTCTACACAATGGACAACGGTGCAATGATTGCCGTTGCTGCATATCAGTATGCACTCAAAAAAAAGTTTACTGATTGGAAAAATGTAAAAGCCCAACCAAATTGGGAAGTGTATCAATCGTATCCATCATAAAATAAATACTGCTACAAAATACATTTAGTCGCGAATATCAATGTTCACGTCTCCAACGATTTCTTCAATTTCTTTTTTTACCTTATTATTCCATTCTATACTTGCGTTCGCGCGAATTTTTTTTGTACCAACTTTAATATACACATTGTATTCACCTGTACGATTAGCAAAAAACTGCTTAAGTGCATCAGTAGTTTGACCTAGATGTTCTTTGGTCATACTGATTACTACACTTTTCTCATCAAAAGCATTACCAACATACTCATGTAACGATGTACCAAATGAAAATTCACTCGCTATTTGATCAGCTGTTTCTTTTGTTAGCAGTCGTACTTTTTCTACAAAAATTTTATTGTCACCCTGTTCTTTCGGTGTCTTTCCAACAATTGAAACAATCTTACCTTCCAGCCACAAATCACGAGTATGTTCGTATGTCTTTGGAAATACCATCAAATCCATAGAACCTGTCGTATCCTGAATCGTAACAAATAACATAATAGATCCTTTTTTTGTAATTTTCTTTTTTACTTTATCTATAATACCACCAACCACAATCCATGCATTACGATCAAAGCCATCTACATCAGATAACGGAATAAATTGTTTTGACATTCGCTGTTGAAACCACGCAAATGGATGATCAGATATATACAAACCCAATAATTGTTTTTCCCATACTAACTTTTCATCCATTGTTGCCTTGGGTGCTTGCTTCAACATCACTTTATCAGTCAACAAAATATCTGTACCAAGAAATAATGAACTTTGATTTGTATGTTGTTGTACACGATATTCACGAATAAACCCAAGAATATTTTCAATATTTTCGAGCAACAATCTGCGATCATATCCAAAGCAATCCAACGCACCTGCCTTTATAAAACTTTCAATAGATTTTTTATTCAAATCTTTATCATCAATACGTGTTAATAAATCTTCTAAATCTTTATATTGCCCATTCGCTTTACGCTCTTCATAAACCACCTCACAGATATGTGCACCAACATTTTTAATTGCAGTTAAACCAAACCTGATACGTCCAACCTCGTCTTGCTTTGATACCATGGCAAAATTTTTGAAACTTTCATTTACATCTGGTGGAAGAACTTTGATATTGATGCGACTGCACTCTCGTACAATCGCAGCAACTTTGTCTTCATCGTTTGATTCCGCTTGTAATACACCGCTCATATATTGTACAGGATAATTCGCCTTCATGTATGCAGTCTGGTACGCAACAATACCATAGCTTGCAGCGTGTGCTTTTCCAAATCCGTATGCTGCAAATGGTTCAATATATTCCCACAACTGATGAATTTTTATCTCGGATAATTTGCTATGTTCTTTACATCCATCAAAAAACTTTTTCTTTTGTTTTTCCATTTCTTCAGGAATTTTCTTTCCCATTGCTTTACGAAATTTATCTGCCTCTTTCCAATCGTACCCTGCAAGTTCAATAGCAGTAAACAATACATCATCTTGATAAACAAGTAACCCAAATGATGCTTGCAAATATTTCTCCATTCGTGGATCAAGATACTCAATCAATTCTGGATGATGTTTTCGTTTAATATATTGAGGAATGACATCCATCGGTCCTGGACGATACAGAGCAACTATAACCATAACATCATTTATTGTTGTTGGTTTTAATTCTTTGAGCCAGCGAGTCATGCCTGATCCGCTGAGTTGAAATGTCCCCATTGTTTCTCCTCTAGCTAACATTTCAAATGTTTTTTTATCATCAAGCGGAATAGAATAAATATCAATTTTTTCTCCAGTAGTTTTTTCAACAATCTTAACAGCCTTCCCCAGAATGGACAAATTACGAATTCCTAAAAAGTCCATCTTGAGGACTCCTGCTGCTTCCACTGCATGCATTTCATATTGTGTTACCAACCGCTCACCACCAGTTTCTCGCTGAATCGGTGTATAGTCAGTCAGCGACGTTGGCGATATAACCACGCCAGCCGCATGTATAGATGTATGGCGTGCACACCCTTCCACTTTTTGTGCCAAATCAAGTAAACGTTTGACATCAGCATTCGTATCATAGAGTTTTCTCAAATCTGGTTCTTCACGAAGTGCACGCGCAATCGTCATCGGAAATCCTTGTGCTCCAGGTGGAATCAATTTTGCGAGTTGATCACAAAAACTGTATGAAAATCCTAATGCACGACCGACATCACGTACACTGGCACGTGCGGCCATCGTCCCAAAGGTGATAATCTGTGCAACTTTATCATCACCATATTTTTCTGTCACATACTGAATCATTTGATCACGTTTATCATCGGCAAAATCTGTATCAATATCTGGAGGACTCGGACGAAACGGATTCAAAAAACGTTCAAACGGCAATTTGAACCGAATTGGATCTACTGTCGTAATTCCAATAATATAGGAAACAACTGATCCTGCCGCTGATCCACGCGTTGTCTGCATTATATCGTGACTCTTGGCATAGGAGACATAATCGGCAACACACAAAAAATAAGGATCATATCCTTTTGTCCCAATAATCCCAAGTTCGTACTCAATACGATCACGAATTTCTTTTGTTACTTCTGGATACATCTCTGGGAGTTTTTCCTCTACTTTGTCACGAAGTACATCAAGAGCAGTTTTATCTGGAGGTAAATCAACAGGTGCAAAATGCCACGCATCTAACGGTATTTCAATATTTACTCTGTCAGCAATCTTACTCGTATTTTCAATTGCCTCTGGCACATGACGAAAACGAGAAGCAATATCTGCACCTGTATTAAACGACCGATCAACATGACGAAAATCTTCTCTATCAGATTGATCTACTTTCCATCCTTCACCAATACAACGCAACGTATCCTGAGCCTCAGTATCTTCATGATTCAAATAATGCACATCACGTGTAACTACAAGTGGAATATTCAATTCTTTGCTCACTTCAATCAATTGTGTATTTATGTTCAATTGTCCTTCAACTGCTGGATGATCTTCAAGTTCAAGATAAAAATAGTCAGAACCAAATAAATCATTATAGTATTTTGCTTTTATTTTGGCTTCTTCTTTTTTTCCTTGCAATAATAGCTGAGGGATCTCGCCGTTAATTGAACCAGAAAGTGCTATAATACCAGTATGATATTGTAAAAGAAGTTCGTTATCAATTCGTGGTTTATTTTGAAAAAATCCTTCAAGGTGTCCAAGCGATGATAATACCATAAGGTTATGGTATCCTTCATAATTTTCTGCAAGCAAAATTAGACGGTACATTTTTTTGTCCACTTCTGGATCTTTATCATGACGACTTCGTGGAGCAATATATGCCTCAAATCCAATAATTGGCTTTATCCCTATGTCAAGACAAGTACGGTAAAATTCAATTGCCCCATACATTGATCCATAGTCAGTCAATGCCAGTGCATCAAATCCCCTCTTCTTGGCTGCTTTGACCAACGGTTTAATCTGTGGCAAACCATTCAAAAGCGAGTAATGTGAATGGACATGTAGGTGCGTGAAACTCATAGTATATTTATGGTATCGCGGATTTACATTTTTGTCTAGTAAAATTTGCCAAACGAAAACGCCGTTTTGTAACAGCGTTTTTTATTTTATATGTAAATAATTATTTTTTCTTTCTCGTTATTTTTTTCTTCATAGCTGAATCATCAATTCGCTTGTCCAATTTTTTGGATAACTTCCCAACAACAAACTTTTCTACAATTGTATTCATCAGTGAACTTACCACACCAATCTTACCAGACACATGATCAACTTTGTCGCGAATAAATTCAACTGCATCTGCAATCAATTCTAACTTATTTGTTAAATTTTCAATAATATCATTAGCGTTTTTCAAAACCCGTGCAGCTTGATATAACAGCCAACACAGAAAAATTGTAAACCACAAAATACTCAACGCCAAAACAATATATAAAAGATCTTGAGGTGTAGTAAACATATAAGTTGATGCCTCTATTCATCAACGCGAAGTGACAGGCATTGATGAGATTAAGTAAGTATGTACGTAGTATAGCACAGTAAAAAAAAGATGTGAAATGTTTAGTTATACTCGCACTCTAGCTTTGAATTTTTTCTCTAAAATTTTTATAACCTTACTATGAATTTTTTGTGCATCTTCTGATGTCAACGTTTTGTCTTGCGCACGGTAAACAATATGATATGCCATGCTCTTCTTTTGTTTTGGCACAGCCTTACCTTCATATACATCAAATAATACAACCGACTCAACCAGAGAATCAACATTTTCAATAGCCAAAACAATATCTGCGTGATGTACACTCAAATCAACAATAAATGCAACATCACGCTCAACAGCTGGAAACGATGGCACAGATCTGTAGCAACTATTATCAGAGATATGATTGACCAATATATTTAAATTTATTTCAGCAACAGCAGTTCGGTATGGAATACCAAGTACTTTTTGTGTTGCTGGATGAATTTCTGCAATATATCCAATGCAAACATCTCCCACCATAATATTCGCATATCTCCCTGCATGAAAAAATGATATATCTGGAACACCAACATCTTTTACAAAAACTGATATACTAAGTTGCTTACAGAGTGTTATACATACATGCGATACATCATAGAACGGAACATCTACATCTTTTGTTGCGCTCACAATAGCCAAATGAGTATCTTGTCTTGGAAGACACACACCGCCATCGTCGCGCGCCAATTCACCACTTTGTTCAGTCAAAAAAACTTTGCCAATTTCAAATAGACGAACTACTTCAAATCTATGACTATTTTTTTCAACATTCTCAAGTAAATTAGGCATCAATTGGCGACGTAACAATTTACGATCTTTTGCAATTGGATTATCAAGCTCAATATGTTTGCTTGTATCAATGCCAATTTGTTGAAGCCACTCTGGAGATTCAAACGAATAGTTATATACTTCAGTGTAGGCATATTCATACGCGAGCATAATCTTTGCTCGTCGTTGCAATTCTCGTAACGTGTTATCAATCGGAGGAGCAATAGAGGCCACAGGCAAACTCATTCCAATAATATCATACCCATACATACGTGCCACTTCTTCTACAATATCTTCTGGAATTGAAATATCTTTTGTCGCGCGCCAACTCGGAACATCTACATAAAGAATATCTTTTTTTTCTTTCACACCAAAACCTAAACGATGAAGAATATCCAAAATGACTTTTATATCAACATGAACTCCAATCTTTGATGCAAGAAAATCAAGAGGTACAACAATTTGTTTTGGTATTTGTTGCTTTTGTTTTACATCAACAATATCACTCACAACATGCGCATTCGGACACAATTGCAGTGTTAATTCAACAGCACGTTTCAATGCAAGCTCTGTATTTACTGAATCCAAACTTTTTTCAAATCGTGTTGACGAATCTGTGCGAATACCAAGAGCGACCGCTGTCTTTCTTACGCTAATCGGATTAAAATTAGCAGATTCAAAAATAATCGTTTTTGTTTTATTTGAAATCTCACTATTTTTTCCACCCATAATACCTGCAATCGCTACTGCTTTTTTGCCATCTCCAATCACAAACATGTCTGAAGTCAATATATATTTCTTGCCATTCAATAAAGTAAACTTTTCCCCTTTCTTTGCTTTTCGTATAATAATCTGTACATCTTTATCCACTGTTAATTGTGCTTTATCAAATGCATGCATTGGCTGTCCAATTTCCATCATCACAAAATTAGTAATATCCACAATATTATTTATAGGAGATAAACCTACTGCAAACAATCGTTGTCTCAGCCATGTCGGAGATTGCTCTACAACAATACCATCAATTATAACTCCCATATACCGACGACAGAATTCTGTATCTTGAACATCTACATGAAGCTGTTGTTTGTCAACACTAACCTGAGGAATAGATGCAGGATGGTATTGTTTAAGCGGTTGTTTATACAGAGCGGAAATCTCCCGTGCTATTCCGTACTGCCCCCATAAATCTGGACGATGTGTCATTGATTTATTATCAACATCAAAAATCGTATCATCTAATCCTAATGCCTCACCAATGTTCATTCCTGCTGGTGCATCAATATCTCCAAGATCAATAATTTCTCGTTCATCTTCTGTGGGATAGTAATCCTCTAACCCGACTTCTGATGACGCACAAATCATTCCATAAGAATCAACTCCACGAATTTTTATTTTTTCAAGAATTGTCGGCTGTCCTTCTCCATGCCATTTCACAGATGAACCAACTTTGGCAATTACTACTTTCTGTCCTTCCTGCAAATTTGATCCACCACATACAATCTGTACGATTTCTGATTCACCTATATCTATGCCACATACACGAAGTCTATTTGCATTCTCATGTGGCAAAACTGTTTGAATCACGCCGACGACAATGTTATAAAATTCTTTTACCTGTTCTTGTACCCCTTCAATTTCCACTGTATGCATTGTTAGACAATCAGCAAGTTGCGATGCAGAAACATTGTCTGGCAAGGAAACGAAATCGTGTAACCATTTTTTAGAAATCAACATATTAAAACTGTTTCAAAAATCTTAAATCACAACTCATGAGAAAACGAATATCTTCTATACCATATTTAAGCAACACCAACCTATCCAATCCCATACCAAACGCCAAACCATTCCATTTATGCGAATCATAGCCAGCCGCTTTCAAAACATTTGGGTGCATCAAACCACAGCCAAGCATCTCCATCCATTTTTCATTTTTATTTGTATCTACATATTTTATATCTAGTTCAAAACCTGGCTCTACAAATGGAAAATAACTTGGACGCAAACGTACCTCTATATTTCGTTTATACAACGCATGCAACAATTCTTTAATCACACCAACTAAATTAGCAATCGTAATATGTCTATCAACCATCAAGGCTTCAAATTGATAAAATGTATGTTCATGTGTGGCATCGGTAGCTTCATTACGAAATGTTCTGCCCGGATATGCTGCACGAATTGGTTTTGTTCCATTTTCATTATATTTGTGCATCAAACGAACTTGCATATTTGACACATGCGAACGCATTGTCCAATCTGGATGATTTTTGATATAAAATGTATCTTGTGTATCACGAGCAGGATGATACGATGGAATATTCAACGTATCAAAAACGTAGTAATCACTTTCAAGCTCTGGTCCATCTTCAACAATAAAACCCATTGATGACATAACATCCTCTAATTGCCAACGCACTTGCGTTCGCGGATGAATATGTCCACGCTCTTTTACTGGCAACTTTGGTTGTGTTACGTCTATATGTTCTTTTGCAATCTGTGCAGATAATTCTACTTTATTCAATTCCGCTTTTTTACTATCATACGCTTTTTCCATTTTCATTTTCATATCATTCAATGCTTTGCCATATAATTTCCGTTCATCTTTAGATAAATCTTTCAGCCCTTGCATAAGTTTACTAAAACTACCTGACTTGCGTGCAAAGTAGGTTTGATAAACTGCCTCAAGCTCATCACGGGTCTGTACTTGTATAATTTCTTTTTCAAATTTGTGTTGAATAGTATTCTGCATATAAAAAACAACTTTTACAAAAATCTAGTTATACTATAACAAATTTACCACATCATGCCATGTTACAACTACCACAAGAATCATCAGGGCAATAAAACCAATTGTGTGTGCAAGCTGTTCGTACTTTTGCGGTACTGCTCTATGCGTCACTTTTTCCAACAAAACAAAAAACAAACGACCACCATCAAGTGCTGGAATCGGCAAAATATTTATAACTGCAAGCGATAACGAAATCATTGCTGCAATATTGATGACATAATTCCATCCCATGTGAATAGACTGTCCAACCACATTCGCAATTCCAACTGGACCCTCAACTGCAAAGGCAAGACCATGCCCAAGCACAAGTTGCGAGATGAGTACATAAAATCCAATCATGATTGTAATTACCCCGATTGTTGCTGCAACAAATCCTTTATAAATTGCCAAATACCACGGAAAACGAATCATACCAGCATCTACCAGTGAGACACCAATGCGTGGCGCAGTTTCTCCAGACAAAACTTCTGGTGTAAGCGATACTTGATCAATCTGTTTATTTTGTTGAACAGTAAGTGTAAGTGTCTGTGTTTGATGAGCGTGAATAAAAGCAATCATACCATCTGTGCTAGTAACCGCCTTTCCATCAATATCTAAAATACGATCACCTAGTTCTAGACCTGCATGTTCTGCTGGAGAATTTTTATCAACTTGTTGAACCGTTGGTGCGCCTGCCTGCATAACAATTGCTTGTGGATCAATACCACCTGAAAAATCCGTCGGTAATCCAACTATAAACCCAATACCGAGCAATATCGCAGCGAGTAAAAAATTCATAAGAACACCAGCAACAAGTACCGCAGATTTTTCCCACGTCTTGTGTGACACAAAACTATCTGGATCACTTCTGTCTTCTCCGTTCTCACCTTTAATTTTTACAAATCCACCAAGTGGCAACCAATTCAACGAGTAAAGTGTAGAAGGATATTCTTCCATTCGTTCTTCTCCACCTACTGTATCAGACAATTTACTTTTTCCTTTGCCAGAAACAAATACCCATTTTTTACTCTTCGGATCGCGATACCAGCTACATGCTCTCGGTGGAAAACCAATACCAAATTCGTAGACTTTTATACCTCGTAAGCGAGCTACCACAAAATGACCCCACTCATGAACGAGAACCAAAATACCTAAAATGAGAATGAAAACAACTATAGTAATAAAAATATTCATAGGAATTATTCAAGTATGCCATATCATAAAGGTAAAAGCAATACGTACATAATAACATAATTTGATTGACGATAATGATAAAATGCTGTATTATAAATACACTTATTATTTTTTTACTCATTTAATATATTATCTATGACCACTACGTGGATCATCGTGATTATTCTTGTAGTAATCATCATCTGGTTGGTTGCATTGTACAACGGACTAATTCGTTTGCGCAATCGCACCAAAGAAGGCTGGAGCGACATTGACGTTCAATTGAAAAGACGTCATAATCTGATTCCAAACCTCATCAATAGCGTAAAAGGGTATATGACCCATGAACGAGGATTGCTAGAAAACGTCACAAAACTCCGCTCACAAGCAGTTCAAGCACGTGAATCTGGCAACACAGGAGACATGGGCAAAATTGAAAGTCAATTAGGCGGTATGCTCAGTAAATTACAAATTGCCGTAGAAGCATATCCAAACTTAAAGGCAAATGAAAATGTCGCACAACTCATGGATGAATTGACAGATACAGAAAATAAAATCCAAGCTGCTCGTCGTTTTTACAATAGTCAAGTCCGAGATTTCAACACAAAACTACAAAGCTTTCCAACCAACACTGTTGCTGGCATACTCGGCTTCAAGATATTTGACTTCTTTGAAATTGAAGATGCTGAGGAACGAAAAAATATAAAAGTAGATCTTGATTATACAAAAAAATAAAATCACCTAACAGCAAAATACGATAATGAACATTATTCATTATGGCAAATAATACATATTCCCAAATAGATGCAAACAAGCGACGAACTTGGTTACTCATAGCAATTTTTGGTGCGTTCCTAATCACAATTGCATGGTTTTTTGACGTGTACATGGGCTACAGCTATATCATTGTTGTTATAGCTATTATTTTATCTATTGTCATGGGCATCACAAGTTATTACAAAGGTGATGCAGTTGCATTGCGTTCAACACATGCTGTTAAAATTAAAAAAGAAGATAATCCGTATGTGTATCGCATGGTAGAAAATCTAGCTATCACTGCCGGTGTACCAACACCAAAAGTGTACGTCATCAAGACAGACGCGCTGAATGCTTTTGCTACAGGACGTGATCCAAAACATGCGTCAATTGCAGTAACCAGTGGTATTGTTAAAACTCTAACAAATGAAGAATTGGAAGGAGTTATTGCACACGAAATGTCGCATGTCCGCAATTATGATATTAGAGTTATGACATTGGTAGTTATACTCGTTGGTACTATTGCCCTAATTTCTAACTGGTTCATTCAACTTGAATTCTTTGGTATTGGTGGAAGACGACGAAGCAACAACAGTGGAGACGGACAGCTCGGACTGATACTTATGATTGTGGGACTCGTTCTTATTATTCTATCGCCAATTATTGCTAAACTTATTCAACTTTCTATCTCTCGTAAACGTGAATACTTGGCAGATGCCTCTGGTGCGCTCCTCACTCGTTACCCTAAAGGACTTGCTGATGCACTAGAAAAAATTGGACAAAGTACTACAGCACTACCACACGTCAACTCAGCTACGGCGCATCTATTCATTTCAAATCCATTCAAAGGCAAAAAAATAAATGCATGGACATCAACACACCCACCAATTGCTGAACGAATTAAACGCTTAAAAGAAATGGACGGACAGGCAAATGCTTAAAGAAAAAATACATTCCGCATTTCTACTAAAAATTATTTCAGGCTTACAATCAATAAAACAATAACATCTATGGGCAAACTTCCTCCAGATGCAAAAAAAGTCTTTGACGGTATTATATTTGACGTTTATCACTACAATCAAAAAATGTATAACGGTACAACTGAAACGTTTGAAATGCTTAAACGAGCTGACACAGCTATTGTAATCCCAACCGCGAATAACTGTATATATTTTATTGAAGAAGAACAACCAGGCAGAGAACCATTTATCGGTACACCTGGTGGTCGGCAAAATAAAAATGAAGATCCACTTACTGCTGCCAAACGAGAATTGCTTGAAGAAACTGGTCTTGAAAGTAATGACTGGGAACTCTGGCACAGCGTTGAGCCATACACAAAGATTGATTGGACCATTCACATTTTTATTGCTCGCGATTGCAAACAGGTAGCAAAACTAAACCTTGATGCTGGAGAAAAAATAACAGTAAAAAAAGTACTATTTGATGAATGGATAGAGCTAGTGATAAATAAACATTTCTATGAATTTGAAATAACACAACAAATCCTCCGAATGAAACTAGAATCAAAAAAGTTAGACGCATTTAAGAAAAAATTATTTACCCATTCTTGATAATCGCTTCTATTTTTTTCTGCATCTGCCGAAAAATACCATTTGGTTCTGCAAGAGCGAACACCACAATTTCTTTAGCACGCTCTGGCGAATCTGCTACACTGTAAATACGCAACTGTGGTGCATTATTTGATGGACGTATGTGCGCAATGTCACCGTTATCAAATTCTATACGCACACCATCAACAGTATTTATTTTTTTTATTACACCAAACTTTTTGTCTGGAGAAAAATAGTCTGCCAGTTCTGTATATCGTTCAGGTGTATTCTCTGAAAAATGACTTACAATAGCTTTTGAAATTGCATTTGGAAAATTATCAATCAGCCCAGCATCTGTAAACCGTCTTGGCAGACGATGAAATAGTTCTGAAACAGACAAATGTAATTTATGTGCTGAAAGCAAAGCAACTAAAATAGGAAAAAATGCGTCGCGTGTTGGCAATGCTTTTAATATCCCCTGCTCCAGTTGTAGCGATGTACCAAGCATAAATCCACCATTCACTTCCCATCCAACTACGCGTGTTTTTCCATGCACTTCTGCTTCTTGCATAGCAGCAATTACAAACGGTGAACCAATTCTCGTATGAGAAAAAGGAATTTTCAAATGATTAAGTTCCTTATCCACTGCATCACTACTACTGACTGGATATGCCGCATAGTCCGCATGAGACCACTCGGCCGTTACTACACCCAAAACATCGCCACGATGAAATTCTCCTAATTCATCTATAACAAACGGCCTATCGCTATCTCCGTCTGTAGATATAATTGCAAATGCATCTGGATAATCAATAGATAATTGTTTGAAGTATGTATTTTCTTTTGCTGTAATATTTTCATTATCTAGTGGAATAAATACATCTGATCGTCCAACAGCAATTACATTTGCACCTAATTGTTTCAACATGTCTACAAGTACATCACGTCCGACAGCGGAATGCTGATAAAATATAATCTTTTTACCTGCAATACAATCAGTAGAAAAAGCATCAAGATACCGTCTACGATATGCATCTTCTGCCCTAGAATCTGCAGATGGCAACTCTGGAGGATTTCTCAATGAACCATCTACATAAAATAATGAGCCTTCACTGTCACTCTCATACACACGATTACGAACTGCCGAAACACTTTGATGTATCGGGACTTCATCAGATTTCAATACTTCACCACCTTTTTTATAAAACTTAATACCATTACGATCTGCTGGGATATGACTTCCAGTTACCATAATACATGGAACATCTCGCTCCAAAGCATAATATGCCAATGCTGGTGTCGGAATCAAACCATGATATTCTGCCACAAAACCGCTATCATGAATCGCCTGAATAACTGATGCGACAATTCGTGATGTACTTTCACGCAAATCACCAGCAACAAGTATGGTTTCGTTTGGCGCAACTTTCTGTTGTTTTGCTACAAACTCCAAAAAGCCAGCTGTATCAGAATAGCACTCCAAGTCTGTCATGTTAGTAGCTAAACCACGCAGTCCAGAAGTTCCAAACTCTAACTCAACTGGTTCATATGTTAAAGATTCACGTAATGTTGCCATATTATGTTTTAATTATTTTGCTAATGTGAGAAATTAAGTTATCCACTTGTGCTTGTGTTTTTCCTTCAAGATTTAATCTCATAACAGGCTCAGTATTACTCACGCGAATATTAAACCAATAGTCAGGATAATTTACCGTAAGCCCATCAAGCTCGTCTTGTTCTCCATCAGCAAATTCTTGTTTCAATCGTTTAAGTATGTCTGCAGAATCCTGTACAATAAAATTTATTTCTTGTGGCATCACATACAATCTATATTCATCTATAAGCTCAGACAATTTTTTTCCAGACTCGGCAATGGCTTGTATCATCACAAGCGCGCCAATGAGCCCAGAATCAGCATCATAATTTTCTTTGAAAAATAAATGCCCAGATGTTTCCCCACCAAATGGCGCACCAACTTCTCGCTCTTTTGTCCCTATATTCACACGACCAGCTTTTGTCCGAATCGGTGTACCACCCCACTGTTCAATAAATTCTTTTGTTGCTCTACTCGTGCGAACATCATACACAATTTTTGCGTGTGGATATTTTTTCAACATGTACCTTGACACAAGCGTAATTGCATCGCTACCCAAGACTGGACGTCCTTTGTCATCAACCATCACAGCACGATCACCATCACCATCAAAAGCAATACCAAAATCATAGGAATGTTCTTCAATCGTCGCAATCAGATCATGAAGATTTTCAACGTTCTGCGGATTTGCCTCATGATTTGGAAATGTCCCATCCAGTTCAAAATAAAGTTCCTCAACATCAAGAGGAAGTTGCGGTAAAATCTTTGGTAGAATAGCACCAGCCATACCGTTGCCAGTATCAATTGCTATACGATACTGTTGCCACATACTTGTATCTACAAAACTCATGGCATGAATCACCCAATCATCTACGATGTTGTGTTTTTCTATTGAACCAAATACTGTTGCTCTTGCAAACACTGCAGTATGTGCCATATCACGTATCTCGGAGAGTCCACAATCAAGACCGACCGCAATAACCTGATCACGATATAATTTAATACCATTATATTTACCAGGATTATGACTTGCTGTTACAACTGCCACACCAGCCAAATTATATTTTCCAACAGCAAAATAACCCATATCACTTGTAATCTGACCAAGATCCCATACGGTTCTTCCTTGTTTTCGTAAACCTAGAATAACAGCATCTGCGAGTTCACCAGAATCAGGTCGCATATCTCTACCTACAGCTATTGGACCTTTCGTAGTGAGCCAATCTGCAAATGCTCTACCGATATTTTCGCATAACTCTGGAGTCAACTCTGTATCTACTTCACCACGTATATCGTATGCTTTAAAAATGTGTGTGGGAAAAGTCATAAAATCAGAAAAAACTAATTGCAAAAAATGTTATTTGCGTATATACTACCACTGTTTTAACTCTTGCACAAACTGTACAAAATTTTTATTATTTGTTTAAAAAATTAGTTATGAAACCAGAAGAACTGCTAGAACAATTTTCTACTCATCTGAAACATGTTATTGCCGAGGCCATGTCGCTTGCAACATCACTAGAACACAATAGCGTCCGACCGATTCATTTGCTCGCTGCCATTGCCAATGAATCTGGCGCAATTGGAGCAACATTGTTAAAAAAACTTAACATTGATAAAGACTATCTGATGGAGATGGTAAATACATTGCAACGACAGAGACCAAATTCAGAAGTAACTTCACATGTCAACATGATTCCTGTATTAAATAAAGAGGCAAAGCGATCACTAGAAAAAGCTATGCTCCTTGCATACCAGCAAGAAAATACTTACGTTGGAACCGAACACTTATTACATGGAATAGTACATGTAAAAGACAGCTACATTGAACACGCGTTGAAAAAATATAAAATTACCATAGAGAACATTGATGAACTCATTGACTCAGTACTTCAAAGTACAAATAAATTTCCAGAAATGAATGACGTAGCAGAAATAATGGACAAAATGGAAGATGCAATGGACAATAATCATCAATCAATGAACAACATGAACCAACCTTATTCATCCAAATCTGAAAAAACAAAAGGCAAACACCGTAAAAAAGGTTCTGCTAGTGCGCTGGAAGTCTTTACAGTAAACCTTACAAGCAAATCAGTACAAGATCATATTGATCCTGTAATTGGAAGAAGCAAAGAAATTGACCGCTTAATTCACATTCTGTGTCGCCGAAATAAAAATAATCCTGTGCTGGTCGGAGAACCTGGAGTTGGAAAAACTGCGATTGTTGAAGGACTCGCAAAACGTATTCTTGCTGGTGATATTCCAGATGCACTAAAGAAAAACAAAATCCTTTCGCTAGATCTGACTCTCTTAATCGCTGGAACGATTTATCGTGGCGAGTTTGAAGCACGCCTCAAACAAATTATTGACGAAATTACAATACGCGATGATACTTTTCTTTTTATTGATGAAATTCACAACATCATTGGCGCTGGCTCAAATCAAGGAACAATGGACGCTGCAAATATCTTGAAACCAGCACTCGCTCGCGGACAGCTACGTTGTATTGGCGCTACGACGATTGATGAATACAAAAAACATATTACCAACGACCCTGCACTTGAACGTCGTTTCCAGCAAATTGCAATAGAAGAACCAGTACGAGATGATGCAATAAAAATACTCGCTGGTGTAAAAATATACTACGAGGCATTTCATCATGTGGCTATTACCAAAGACGCTTTAGAAGTTGCAGTTGATTTGAGTACAAAATATGTTCATGATAATTTTCTGCCAGATAAAGCGATTGATTTAATAGATGAAGCATCAGCTGCAGTACGAGTGTCAAAAAATATAAAAACGAAAGAAACGACACTAGACAAACTAGAACAAAAACTAGACAAAGTACAACAAGCAAAAGAACAGTCAGTCCTTGATGAACAATTTACAGCTGCATTAAAATTCAAAAAAGAAATTGAAAAAATTGAAAGTAATATTGCAAAAGAAAAAAAGAAAACAAGTAAAACCACAACAAAAAACAATGGACGCGTAACACGAAAAGATATAGTCGCAGTTCTCGCGCGTAAACTTCAAATAGATCCTAAACTCTTGAGCAAAACTGAATGGGAACAACTAGAAACTCTTGGTGTAAAATTGAACGAACGCATCATTGGTCAAGAAATGGTAGTCAAAAAAATTATTGCATCACTGAAACAAAGTTATCTCGGTCTATCCAAAAAGAAGAAACCACACACCTCTTTTCTGTTCATTGGACCCAGTGGTGTTGGAAAAACAGAAATGGCAAAAACACTGGCAGAAAATTTATTTCATGATAAAAAAGCACTAATAAAACTAGACATGACGGAATTTGCAGAAGCACATGGTGTTTCCAAACTACTTGGCTCCCCTGCTGGCTACGTTGGCTACAAAGAACGCAATCACTTTCTTGATGAAATCCGTAAACGCCCGTATGCTGTTGTCCTATTTGATGAAATAGATAAAGCACATCCTGACGTCATAAGATTATTATTGCAAATTCTAGACGAAGGTCAACTCACCGATAGCAGTGGCAAAAAGATTTACTTCAATCATGCAATCATTATACTTACAAGTAATATTGGAGCAGAACTATACCAATCAACTGGTATTGGTTTTGGTGAAGCAACTACAACACTTGATGTTAATCAAAATAAAAAAGTAGAGAACTGTATACAATTAAAATTGAAAGAAGAATTTGGTTCTGCTTTGCTTGGACGGTTACAGACAACATGTATTTTTTCACCACTCTCAAATGATGTTTTGAAAAAAATTGTCTCTAAATATATCAGTGAACTTTTAGACACACTCAATACAAAACAGCATATGACAATTAAAGTGGATAGCTCTGCAATAGATGCACTCGTCGCTGATTCATCGGATCAACAACTTGGTGCCAGAAATATAGAGAGAGTCGTAGAAAATATCGTCCATGATCTCATAGGAAATATCATGCAGAAAAAAAATAGAAAAAAAAGTTATATAATAACTAAAGAAAAAACAGCATACGTATTACGATAAAGCAAATATACATATTACATACACACACACAATCTTAATTATAACTTTTTCTGTATGCCTACAAAAAAAACTATCAAACCTAAACCTGCAAAATCGCTTGATGATATAGAAGACAAGATTGCAAAACAATTAGATAGATTACACAAGTTCATCAGAGAAAAAAGAAATATTGAATTTATTAAAATAGATTACAAACGCTACGTGGAATTAGTGAGCCAAAAATATCTACTTATAAAACAAAATTTGGAGAAAGAAAAAACAGCAATGGATCAAACAACATTTAAAAAACAAACTGAAATCATTAATGCAGAATATAAAAAAGATCTTATCTCCATTGCCGTCGCCATTGATGAAGAATTAAGCACAAAAGTTTAACGTCACCTTATTTTGTATTTTCTACATAATGATATTCTATGGCTGGAAGCCACATAACAGGATCCTCTGGACAAATTGCACAGGCATTGATCGGTATTGCTGGTGACTACGTCCCACATGTCACGAATGGAACACTGTCCAATGGTGATATAGATAACGTAAAAAAAACCCTACAAAAAAATGATACTATTGGACTTATCACACAGGCACTCGCACAAACAGTAGATAACGCAATGTCACAATTATCAAATGGAACTATCAACGAAAAAGACATAGAAGCCTACAAAAAAAATAAATCTACAAAAGACAAAATGCATACACAGCAGGAGCAGTCAGATGCAGATACAGAACCAGCTGTAGAGCCAGAAGAAGAAGAAGAAGAAGAAGAAGAAGAAGAAGAAGATAATGGTGAAGAAGAAAGTAATGAAGAAAAAGGTAACAAAAATAAAAATAAAAAAGGTGACAAAGGTGGTGATAAAGGTAAAGGCGGTAAAGAAAGTGATAAGGGTGGTGATAAAGGTGGCGAAGATAAAAAAGATGGTGATAAAGGTGAAGGCAACGGAGATAAAGAGGGAGATAAAAATAAAGAGGATGAAGATAAAAAAGGTGAGGAAGGAGATAAAGGTGAAGA
>QIHL01000035.1 GCA_003230965.1 Candidatus Magasanikiibacteriota bacterium
TTTCTTTCGTAAATATGTTATACTTTATATAATATAAATAAATGTATATGTGGCTTCTTGTCGCACAACGACTTTTAATTGATTGGTTACTAGATGCTGTCTATTTTCCTATATGGTGGTATACGGCTGGTGCAAAACGTATACTGGTAGGTATTTGGCATTTGTTTCAAGATGAGAATTATCGTCTTGCTCCTTTGTTGTGGTTAGAAAATTTATTTGTTCCGATGTTTAATCAACATGATCTGCAAGGTCGGATTATGAGTGTCTTCATGCGGTTTATGAATTTCATTTTTCGTACGCTGTTTCTCGTAATCTGGTCATTTTTATTGGTTTTATTCTTTTTTATCTGGCTTGTTTTTCCAATTTTTATTGTTGTTATGTTATGGTATTCAGTTTTTTAGTATGAAAATTTTTCCTGAATTACCTCCAGTACATATTTTATTTTGTAATCGTTGTCATGGCACTGGCTGGTCTGGTATTGCCAGATGTCCCAAGTGTCACGGATATGGTGCAGGTCGGTTTATTCGTCAGCAATTTTTTTATTGGGGGGAACCATTTACTCGCTATCATTTGACGTGGCGCAATGCAAGAAAGTGGTTAAATAGATTTGAGATATTGGGTGGTGTTGTATTCGGATTGGGATTCCTCGCATTGTTTGTCTGGTTTATGTGGCCATTTGTGCATCAATTGGATATTTTTCTGTCAATACATTTTTGGATTCATCCGCATAAACCATACGTTGCACTTGTGTGGCTTTCGTTGATTTCTTGGAGTTATCTTTTGTATAGAGTTATTGCTTCGCAACGACATCCAGAATTGGTAGAATTTAATGATTACCAAAAAGAGGATACTATAGCATCAGTACAACCGAATGAAATATCTGAAACGTGGAAATATGTAAAAACATTTTCTAGAAAAAAGAAACATGATATTTCTCTCACTTTTACAAATAATGCACGATCTGTCTTAGCAGATGCATTTCGTGTAGCAGATTCACACAATAGTACAAAGGTTTTACCAGTTCATATTTTTTATGCATTACTTTCATCCATAAGAATTGGTAATATATTTATTCGTATGGGTGTTCCAGTGAAATATCTGCAGGCTCACCTCGCAAAGCAGTTCGTAGTAGATGGAAATGCAGCAGTCGCACCAGAGTTGTCTCATGATGTAGAAGAGATTTTATTTCATGCTTATGATTTGGCGTATGAGGCACGTCAAGAATATACACACGTAACTGAGTTGTTGGTGGCTACAGTTTATCAGTCAGAATCTATCCAAGAGCTTTTATATGATTTAAAGATTGATAAGGATAAACTTGCTAATGTAGTTGAGTGGTTGCGCATTCGTGAGCGTCTAACAAAGCAGTATAAACATTTTCGTAAAGCCGCAGCTAGACGAAGTAAGCATGGGATTGATCGCGCTATGACGGCAGTCGCAACACCATATTTAAATAGTTTTAGTCAGGATTTGACACTTGCAGCAAAGTTTGGCTATCTAGCGCCATGTGTTGCGAGAGAAAAAGAGATTGAAGAAATTTTTCGTATTATAGAGGCTGGTCGTGAAAGTGTTGTATTGGTTGGTGATTCTGGTGTTGGCAAGATGAGTATTATTGAAGGTATTGCACAAAAGATGGTAGAAGAAGATGTCCCAAAACAATTATCGGATAAAAGGCTTGTGCAACTTTCAGTTCCTACATTGCTTGCTGGTACAACAATTAGTGGTGCAGGGCAACGGCTGATAAATATCATGCGTGAAGTTGGGCAAGCAAAAAATATTATTTTGGTTATTAAAAATATTTCTGATCTTGTGAGTGTATCAGAATCCAAAGGTCAGAGTGGATTTGACGTGGCAAAAACATTGGCAGAGTATCTGGGTCCTGGTGGATTTATTACACTCGCAACCACTAATTCTGTTGGCTATAATCGTTTTATTGCAAATGGAGAATTGGCTAGTGTCTTGAGTAAAGTAAATATTGCTGAGATGCAGACAAATCAGGCTATTCAAGTGCTTGAATCAAAAGTTGGCAGTATTGAATATAGACACAATGTTTTTTTTGCGTATGATGCAATTGCGACATCTGTACAACTCTCTGAACGACTTTTGCATGATCAACGATTGCCAGAAAGTGCAATTGGTATTTTGACTGAAGCTGCTTCGTATGTAAAAAAACACAAAGGAAAAAATACGTTGGTAAATGCGGAAGATGTTGGAGCTGTTGTTAGTGAAAAGACAGGTGTTCCTACAGCCAGCATTACTGAGGACGAATCTAGCAAGTTGATGCGATTGGAACAGTCTATGCACGAGCGGATTGTAGGGCAAAATGAAGCTGTCAGTCTTGTAGCCAATGCACTACGTCGTGCTCGTGCCAATATCAGATCCAAAAATCGTCCAATTGCAACATTCCTTTTTTTAGGTCCGACTGGCGTTGGAAAAACAGAACTTGCAAAAACAATTGCGTCCGTATATTTTGGTGGGGAACAACTGATGATTCGTATAGACATGAGTGAATACCAGACTAAAAGTTCTCTCTATCGCCTAATTGGTCAGCCTGGTCAACAGGGGACAGGACTATTGACAGAAGCAGTTCACAAACAACCATTTTCGCTTGTTTTGCTTGATGAATTGGAAAAGGCAGATTCTGATGTACTGAATGTTTTTTTGCAAGTCTTTGATGATGGGCGATTAACAGATAGCGTTGGACGCGTAATTGATTTCAAAAATACTATTATCATTGCAACATCAAACGCTGGTACTCAGTATGTTCAGGATGAAGTGGCAAAAGGTACTGAATTGGAAAAAATTAGGCAACAATTAGTTCATGCAAAATTAAAGCAGTATTATCGTCCTGAATTTTTGAATCGGTTTGACGGAATTATTTTGTTCAAGCCATTGACACGTGATGAGATTAAACAAATTGCTGGGTTGATGCTCAAGCGTGTAGAAGCGGATTTGGGCAAGCAGGGTGTATTTTTGCGTGTAGAGGATGCTGCACTTGATGCGTTAGCTGATGTTGGTTTTGATCCTGAGTTTGGAGCTCGTCCAATGCGTCGTGCGATTCAAGATCATATAGAAAATAAACTTGCTGAATTGGTTTTACAAAATAGTTTGAATAGACGTGATACCGTGGTTCTTGGACAGGGTGGAGAGATTCATATAGAACCAGGAAAATAGTGTAATATGAATATTATTTTCTTTATTTTTACAGTATTCCTAACGTTTCTGTTTACGTGGGGTATACGTGTACTCATGCGAAAGTTGCATATTGTTGATATTCCAAAACTAGATAAACGAAAAATTCATAAAAAAAATATTCCGCTCGGTGGTGGATTAGCTATTTTTTTAGCTTTTTTTCTGGTTGTTTTTTTTCTTGTTTCTACACACGTAATTGGTAAAACTGTATTGCCACGACAATTGATTGGATTATTTTTAGGTGGGCTAGTCATTATGGTTGGTGGAGTGCTTGATGATAAATATGGCTTTTCTCCGATAAAGCAACTTATCTTTCCAGTTATTGCGGCTTTATTTGTTATAGCTTTTGGTATTGGTCCTGATTTTATTACGAATCCATTTGGTGGTGAAATTCGTCTGGATCAAATTGTCTTTTCTCTAGATGGACAGCATGGGTTTGTCTTGTTTGCAGATACACTTGTTTTCTTTTGGCTCATGGGTGTGATGTTTACAACGAAATTATTAGACGGACTAGACGGATTAGTAGTAGGAATTGTTGGTATAGGTGCATTGATGATTTTCTTTTTGAGCAAACAAGCTGAATGGTATCAGCCAGAAGTAGCAACACTTGCAATTGTATTTGCAGGAGCATGCGTCGGATTTTTACTATGGAATTGGCATCCTGCAAAAATATTTTTGGGTGAAGGCGGTAGTATTTTCACAGGATACATGCTAGGTTCACTTGCCATTATTTCTGGAGGAAAAATTGCAATTACATTACTTGTTCTTGGTTTGCCTATGCTTGACGTTGCACGTGTAATGGTTCGTCGGTGGCAGAAACACCGTTCAATATTTGTAGGAGATAAAGAACATTTGCATTTCAAACTGATAGATGCCGGTTTTGGACACAAGCAAACTGTTTTATTGTTCTATACAATTTCACTTTTGTTTGGTATGACTGCATTGTTTTTGCAGAGTAGTCAAAAATTAATTGCACTAGTTTTTTTGTTTATACTTATGTTAGTCGTCGGGTTGTGGTTTGCTCGGCATGATGATAAACTAACATAGTATGCTTTTTCATAAAAATAGACGCAATTCTATGAGTACAAAAAGTATTTTAATTCTTTTTGGTATTATTTTTATAGTTTTTATTGGTTTAAAAGTTTGGGAGTTTCATTGGCCAAGTATAAATATTATATTAGATGGACAACGATTGCATATGTTGGTAGCAAATACATCTGATCATCGGTTTCAGGGCTTGAGTAATAGGCATTCACTTTCACAGTATGATGGTATGTTGTTTGTCTTTCCATCTTCAGGCTTGCATGGGATAGTTATGCGACATATGGATTTTTCGCTTGATATAGTATGGGTTGAAAATGGAAAAATTGTTTATATTAAACAAAATTTGCGACCAGATAACCGATCAGAAAGTCAGCTGATTGTGTATAAACCATCTAATCCTGCTAATGCGGTGCTTGAGCTTCCTGCAGGGTGGGTAAGTATTCACGGTACGAAAATTGGGGATAGAGTTGTAGATGCCCCTTGACATTTTTCTTGATATTATTTATACTATTGCCATTCTGATATTTTATTTTGGAAATTAAGAATTATCTTTCTAACAACACTATTTATAATTTTATGTTGGCAGTTATTGAAACAGGTGGTAAACAATATCTAGTTTGCACTGGCGAAGAGTTAAAAATAGAAAAATTAAACGTAGAAGTCGGTAAGGACATTGTTTTTGATAAGGTGTTACTCCTTGCCAAAGATGATGGATCAGATGTAAAGATTGGTACGCCATATCTTGATGGTGTTTCTATTGCTGCTACTGTTGAAGATCAAGGTCGCAACAAAAAGATTCGCGTTGTGAAATTCAAACGAAAAGTTCGTTACAAGCGTGTTTATGGACACAGACAACATTTCACAAAAGTAACAATTAAAGACAAGTAGTAAAAAATATCCTGATTACATCGGGATATTTTTTACTACGAATATAAGTTGGAATATTTATTTTTTTAACTAATTTATTAGTTGTTTTTTATGCGATGGTTTAATGCACTTGCTAGTGTTATATCATCGGCATATTTCAGGTCGCTTCCCATCGGTAGACCACGAGCTAGGCGTGTAACGATGAGATTAGGACGTTCTGCCATGAGATGTTTTTCCAGAATCATCATAGTAGTTTCGCCAGATAAATCAGGATTTAATGCAAGAATAACTTCTTTAATATTTTCTTTTTTTGAACGTACAAGTAATTCTTTAATTTTCAAAAATTTTAAACTGTTTTCGTCTTCTGGTTTGATTGTTCCACGCAATACATGATAGACTCCGTGGAATGCAGCTGTTTTTTCAATTGCTTGAACTTCTTGTGAATCACGTACTACACAGATTATATTGTGATCACGTTTTGTATCAGTACAAATTATGCACGGTGTTTGATCCGAAAAATTCCAACATACTTCACAACTTTTTATTTTTTGTATGAGCATATTCAGTGCAATCGTTAATTCCGCAACATCTTTTTTTCCAGATTTAAGCAAAAAGAAAACGAATCGTTCCGCAGCGCGACGACCAATGCCTGGAAGGCGTGAAAATGTTTTAATCAATTGTTCAATTGGATCTGCGTACATGGGTTAGTTCAAGCCGGGTATATTTGGCAATCCTCCCATTTCTTTCATCTTCATTGCCATAATGCGTTGCATTTTTTTCATACCACTTTCGTGTGCATTTTTGATGGCTTTAATAAGTTTATCTTTTTGTGATACATCCATTAAATCATCATCAATGGCAAGACCAGTAATTTTGAGGTTGCCATCCATTGTAAGGATAAGTTTGTCGCCAGCTTCTTTTATAATTATTGATTCATCTGCTAATTTATTTTGGAGATTTTTTGCCTGATCGCGAATGTCTTTGTACTGTTTGAGTTTGTTGAACATAGAATTAAGTTAAAAGTTTATTGAATTTAAAAATGATATTTTGAATAATGTAATTAATTTGAATAATTTGTTTATTATTTTTGCATTATCTAAACGACGGGACAGGAGGAGTTTGAGGTTGTTTAGTTTGTGGTTGTGATGTAGGTTGTATGGATTTTGGTTGTGGTGCTTTGTATACAGTATCTAAATTGCGATAGCTTGCGTTTGTTTCATTGAAAAATACTTTTACCATACCAGTCGGACCATTTCTGTGCTTTGCAATATGTATTTCTCCGATGTGGCGTTCATCTGGAGAAATATCTTCAATCCTATAATTTCGGTCAACTGCTTTTCTATAGAGGAACATCACAATATCAGCGTCTTGTTCAATACTTCCTGATTCGCGCAAGTGGGATAATTTTGGAATGGATGGTTTAATTTGTTCAACTGCACGAGACAATTGGGATAATGCAAGGACTGGTATGTTGAGTTCACGTGCAATACCTTTTAGGTTTCTGCTCATTTCGGCAACTTCTTGTACACGATTATCGCCGTTTCTCTTATTGTGTGACTCCATTAGTTGCAAGTAGTCAACGATAATTAAATCCAGACCATGTTCTGCTTGCAGACGACGTGCTTTTGTTTTAATTTGCATAACGGTATTACCAGGCGTATCATCAATAAATATTTTTGCTTCAGACAAAATGCCCATGGCGCGACCAATGCGAGGAAAATCATCACTCCCTGGGCGATCAGACAAATTTCCCGTACGCATTTTCCATAAATCAACATCTGCTTCAGCACAAAGCATACGATCAACTAATTGTTCTTTACTCATTTCTAAAGAAAAGAAACCAACCGTTGCTTTTCCGCGAACAGCGGCATTACGTGCGATGTCAAGTGCCATTGATGTCTTTCCGACTGATGGGCGAGCAGCTAGAATAACAAGGTCTGACTTTTGTAATCCTGCGATAAGATTGTCTAGTTGTGTAAAACCAGTAGGAATGCCACGAAGCTTTCCATGTTCTTTGTGTAGTTCGTCAATACGATCAAATGCTTCGCTCAATACGCCACGAATTGGTGTGAGTGTTCTCTTCAAATGTTTTTGGCTGATACCGTATAGATGTTGCTGTGCCTGGTCAAGCAGATCGTCTACGTCGTCTGACTCTTCTTGGTATCCGAGTCTATTGATATGATCTGCCGCAGATAATAGTTCTCTGAGTGTTGCTTTTTTACGGACAATATTTGCGTATTCTAAAATATGAGTTGCAGTCGGCACTGCATTAGATAGACTGACTATGTAGCTCTGTCCACCAATTTTTTCAATCAAATTTTTTTCTTCCAAACGGTTGCTCAATGTGAGAACATCAATCGGTTCATTTTTTCCATATAATTCCTGCATAGTTTCAAAAATTTCTTTATTTGCAGGTTTATAAAAATCATTAGTATCAACAGTGTCTGCGATTTTTATCATTGCGTCTTTGTCCAACAAAATAGAGCCAAGAAGAGACATTTCTGCTTCCAAATTTTGTGGTGGAATTTTTCCGAGTTCGTTTGGCATAGAATAAATTTATCTTGAGCAGAAACAACAAAGTATTTTTTGAAGTAAAGAATAGAAGAATTATAAAAAATATCTATATGTTGATGAGACTAGGCTTTGAGAGGTTCTTTATTCTATTCAAGATACACTTTTAGAGTGACTGTATCGTACAGGAAATAGGATTTTGTTTCAAGGTTGGTATGTATCAGTATGTGGAATTGATGTTGACAATATGTGTACTGTTGCTATTTTATAGTATTTTTTTTATACTAAAGCGGTATATGAAAATTTGTTTTATACACAATTTATATCCGCCGTATGCACGTGGCGGTGCAGAAGGCGTTGTACTTCATCAAGTAGCCGAGCACCGTAAACAAGGAGATGAGGTTATCGTAGTTACACTTGCACCGTGGCAAAGTTTACGCCAGTGGGGCGTGAAGAAAATAGTAGAAGATACTGTAGTAGTGTATCGCGTTGCCGTACCGAATGTATGTTCATACATGAATCTTGTTGATTGTTCGCTGTGGGTTCGGTTAATTTGGCACTGTATTGATATTTGGAACGTACCAGCAGCACGAATGGTAAAAAGAATTTTGATAGAAGAACAACCAGACATAGTTCATACACACAATCTGATGGGGATTAGTTTTTTATTGCCAAAGTTTATTAAACGACTTGGCATGAAGCATATTCACACCGTGCATGATGTGCAACTGATAACTCCAAGCGGTATTTTGCCGTGGAATCATACACACGATTTTATATTTGATAAAATTTATCAAGCAATAATGAAACGATTGTTCAAAAATACTGATGAGATTATTTTTCCATCAGTTTTTTTACAAAAATTTTATGAAAAGCATGGTTTTTTTGTGCATGCAAAAACAGAAGTGAAGCATAATTTTTTGCCAATCAATTTTTCATCAATAGATATAAAACAACCACCATGTCAGCATTTTTTGTATGTTGGCGGGTTAGAAGTTCATAAAGGAATCCGTGTACTTTTTGATGCGTGGGAATCGTTACCCAAAAAATTGGATATTTTTTTATCTCTTGTTGGTGATGGTGCCATGCGACAAAAAGTGGAGGATTGGACACTGGAAGATCCGCGCGTGCAAGCACTGGGTTGGTTGGATGCAAAACTCCTTGCAGAGTATTATACAAAAGTGGATGTTTTAATTTTTACGTCTATTTGTATTGAAAATACTCCAAACGTACTATACGAGGCTATGAGGAATGGTTTGCGTATTATTGCTTCAAATACTGGTGGCGTTAATGAACTTATAGGAAGTTACACTGGTGCAACTATTGTTGAACCTGATAATATAGAAGTATTAGCTAAAGAAATTAAAAAAATAGTGGAAGTCTAATTTTTTTGATCGTACTCAAACACCCATGCGTGTCCATTGTCTATAGTCCACCAATGATTGGCAGTCTGTTTTGCTCTGTCACGAATTTTTGCAGCAGGCGCCCAATAATTTGTATGCACAAAGTATGCTTTTTTCACTCCTGCGTAGTCCATAGCTTCATCCATCCACTTGTGCAGTGGTCGCTTATATACCATGTCACGAAAGTATTTGTATAGTCGTCCACTTGTTGGAATGGAATAGAGATATTGTTTGCTACCATCTGCCATTGTGAGATATGGGACGAAACCAAGTTCTCGTAAAGCTGCAGCGCCAACCATTTGGTTTGTCAGGACAATGTAATTGTGTTGTCCATTGTTTAAGGTATTGATAAAGTTAACGGTATCAATATCTGCTTGACGCACGCTAAAACCAGTGTAGTGCGATACAGCATCACGTGTTGGGTAGGTAAAGTACCATGAAATCACGAGTAGTGCGCTTATTCCAATAATTATAATAATCTGTTGCCATGTGACACATTTTTTAATCCATGCAAATAATTTTGTTAATCCATAAACGAACAATGGTAAAAGTATCATTAAGGCAAATTGATTCATGCGTGCAGCATAGTTTCCTGCTTCATAGGAAATTATATCAGTAAGGTGAATAGTTGTTGCCATTAAAAATCCAGAAAGAAAAATACCACTCGCAGTACTCCACAAAAAAAATGTAGCTGTCGTAAGTTGTTTTTTCTTTAATTGTAGTGTGCCAAACAATGCAATGATTACTACGATTGGATCAATAAGATATTTGTATATATACAAGGCTTGCCATATATGTGGGGCGTTGTGTAGCCATTCGTAGTGTTGTGGAATGAAGATTGAAAAGAATATTGAAAGTGACGAAAGCGGATTAGTCAAATGCGCGTGGAGTGCAGTAATAAAGACGAATGGCAATAAAAAAGCAAGGATAAGTATGTATGTCGTTACTGACCACCATCGTTGTTTATTTTTTTCAAAAAACCATGCTCCAACATAGATAATTGTTAATGGAATGCCGATGAGTGCATGTATAGAAATAGTTGCGAGAATAAGTATTATTGCGACCATGCGTGTTCCAAATGTACTTTTACCCCACTCATACCAAATCCATAAAATTGTGAGCGATGCAAACAGAAGTGCTAAACTGTATGGAGTCGTGCTGATTGCCCACGAGAGTGGTAGGAAAAATAATGCAATTATTGCTGAGAAAAGAAAGCCGGAGCTGTCGTCTTGATTTTTTGTTAATTCATTAGTTTCATCAGATATAGCCAGTTGTTCTTGATGATTCATTCCGTCAGAATTTATTGTATCTTGAAGACAAAAAAAGACAGTACTTGGTAGTAGAAGTGCCGTTCCGATTGGTACAAGAATTTGATCAATAGAAAAAATTGATAATCCAGTTGAGAGATGCATTGCAACAACGAGCATATATTGTCCGATATAGTAGGGGACTTTTGGAGTAATAAATCCATGTATCGCAATCCATGATTCGGTTGCACGATGGATGAATGGATCAAAACCATAACCGTATTGAAAAACGAGAAATGCAACACTCATAATGAGAACACTGTACGCAAGGATACTAATCCACAAAAGTATTTTGTTTGTTTTTGCTTTCATAGTTGTCCAAAGCAGAAGCATTGTTGTAACAAAAAATATTATAAAGAATCGTATACCAACAATCGTCCATGGTGATGAGAGTGTATCTGTGAAGTGGAGCGTCGCGAGTTTGGTAAGTAGTACGAATGTACCGAGAAGTGGAAATAGAACAAGGAATGTTGACAATTTTTTTCTATTTGTAAAATGGTAGTTAGGAGGTGTCTTTCCTATTGTTGATGTTTGTTTTAATTTATTTGCATGAATACATTTTTTATAAGGAGAGAAGTTTTTTTGTTGTTGCCATAAAAACAGCACTATTGTACAACTCAAGATTATAATTGTTCCAGTAATAGTCAGTACATTGATTTGGTAAAACCAATATATTCCAGAGAGTAGAATAATATGAAGTGCAATCCATGTGATACTACCAATTACGATATTGAACTTGTTAGTCTTTGGAAGGAGAAGAAAACCCAAGAGTGAACCAAAGAAAATGACGTATCCGAATACGAAAATTGTTCGCAGAAATATTGGGAAAAAGCCAAATATACTTGCGAGTACAAGAGTGAGTGTAATAACCCAGAGTGTAAGAAATTGGAGTTTTGATTGATTATACGGTATCATAGAGTAGTATGTTCTACAGTATATCACGAGCAGTGAACACTATCAAAAGCAATGAACCTGGTTTATTTACATATTTGAAGGCAAAGAATATTCATCCTCATGATTATTTTTTGAGTCGTGTTTTGTTACGATTTTTGCCAGAGTGGGTAACACCAAATAAACTGACTGCATTGCGTATCGTCATGACACCATTTGTGTTTTGGCTGATTGTTGATGGTCAGTATTTGTTTGGAGTTAGTTTATTTTTGATTGCTGCATTTACTGATGCAATGGATGGATCGCTGGCACGAACAAAAAATTTAGTTACTCATTTTGGAATGTTGTTTGATCCATTGGCAGATAAATTGTTGATTGGATCAATGGTACTTTTGATAGTCTTTCAATATTATCCCATCTGGCTTGGACTTACTATTTTAGCTATTGAAATTATTTTCATTATCAGTGCACTAGTCGCAAAGATTAAATTTAAAACAGTTCACATGGCAAATAGATGGGGAAAGATTAAAATGATTTTACAAGTGTTTGCTGTTTTTTTGACGCTTTTGGCGTTGCTTTTAAATTTCCCTTATTTGTTTACCATTGCTGCATGGATTTTTGGTTTAGCAATTGGTTTTGCATTATTGAGTTTATTTTTTCAAGGTGTCTAATGATATTTTGAAGATATGGCTAAATTTTTTCGTACACATCCATTTTTATCACAGTCACTATTTTTGATTGTCTTGTTGGTATTTTTGCTTGGGCAATTACTTGTATGGCACATACGAGCTGTCGGTATTGTATTGTTTTTTTTGTACGTTGCATTAGTAGGAAATTGGGCAAGAGAATTTTTGCATCGTGCATTTCATCTTAAACTACAAAGTTGGCTGACTCTTGGATTGGGTTGGTTTTTTGTATTTGTATTACTTGGACTATTTTCATCTATTTTAGTTGCATGGTATAGATTAACACCACTTTGTGTCTGGTCTGTTTTTGCTAGCGTAGGATTTTTTGTTGGTTTACTTGTACGGTTTTGGAAAACAAAGATTCAGTTGTGGAAACATCACATTGATATTGGACTGCCTCAGCGGATTTTTTCACCGTTGTTTGCGAAATCATGGACGCTTGTGATAGGTATTGTTGTATTATTGGTTGTATTATTTATTATTTTATTCATGTCAACATCGCACGCAGTGTTGACGACGCCATGGCAAACAATTCCAACATGGTTTTTGTATATGTGGGTTGTTGTTTTATTTCTGGTTGGTTTTTTGGTATACAGCAAGCAGAGCATAAAAGTAATTTTGTTTATTTTGATTGCTGCATCATTCGTACAACATGCGTATCTTCCATTGACGCATGTGAATCCATGGGGCGGAGATGTATGGCGACATGTTGGTGTTGAGATTCAACTTCAACGTAGTCAGTTTGTAAATCCGACTCTCTTTGGACCTGATCATGCGTGGGAACAGCTAGTGCACGGATATATGCCAGCTATTTTTTTACAACCGCAAAAATACGCGTATGGTAATCTCTGGGGTATAACTGTATTGATTAGTGATACGCTTGATAGTGGTTTATTACATTTGAATATGTGGTTAGTGCCAATTGTGTGGTCGCTTATGTTGCCATTATTATTATTTTATTTCGGACGTATCTTGTTTGATTCATGGCGTAGCGGGCTTGTGCTTGGTTGGCTATCACTCATTCCATATTCGTGGCAAGCACTTGGTGGATTGACACTGCCCAATAGTTTAGGATTTGTTATTTTTTTATTTGTTCTTTTACTTTGGTTTCTCGCACGAAAGGTGAAAGATAGGCGTGCTCAGTATGCAGTTATTTTCTTGTCGGTTCTCTTACTTTTTGGATATTCATTGTATGCAATTTTATTGTGGGCAATACTTCTTATTACTTGGTTTGTTGATTTATTAAGAAAGATACAACGACCACTGATTAAAATAATTACCACAGCATTTATTTTATCTATAACTATTTTATTTTTGCCAGTATTTGCTCTGTTTAGTTTTTTGGGAAATGTTCCGACAGTATCAAACTTTTTTTCTCGTACAATTCATGTTGTTACTTCTATGATTGGTTGGACATTTGCACGTCATATTTTGCCAGCTACAACATTTACTGGAAATTTTTTTTATAATCATATTTTACTTAGATCATTTGTATCAAATATATTTACGAATTTTCGCTGGCATGTATTTGTGTTGATGATAGTGATATGGATTGCAGTAATTATTGGGTTGATTGCGTTGTTCAAAAAAAATAAGGATGCAAATTGGCATATTTTAGGTTTTTTTACACTAATGGTATGTGGTGGGTATGGTATCGGTTGGGTTTTTTTTGATGGTACACACACGTTAATTCGGCGATTGGATCCAGTGATTGTTTTGGTGATGCTGTTCTTTTTTGTGTACGTCCTTGCATTATCTTTGTCTCATATTCGTAGACAGATGGTAAAACAAATTGCTGTCGTTATATATCTGTTACTTTTCTCGTGGTTTGGAACGACAACGTATGCATCTGGTCCAAATATACGCGTTGTGAGTAGTGATGAAGCACAAGTTGCGCATTATCTGGTAGCACAAGAGGTACATAAAACTCATTCGTGTGTATTGGCTGATACATGGGAATTACTCGTGATTGAAGGTATAAGTGGCAGGCAGATTATCGGCGGTGGATTTCCAATCAATAGCAACTATGCTCAACCACAACGAGTGTGGCTATATCAGCAATTACTTGCAAATCCGTATGTGCAACTTGGTGCTAATGCAGAAAAAATAACATACGGAGATCACTGTTGGTTTGTTCTTCCAAAAGCAGATATTTCAACATCAACACAAGCAATTTTAAGTACTTTTGCATCTTCAACAGTTGAAATGAACACGCTTGAAGTTTGGCATATTGGGTATTTGGCTGTGAGTTCATCACTTGAAAAATATGGTAGAATGAGGTAGCCTATAAATATATGGATTGTATTTTTTGTAAAATCATTCATGGAGATATTCCAAACTATACTGTATACGAAGATGATTATGCATTAGCTTTTTTGGATATTCATCCACTAGTAAAAGGACATACTGTTGTAATTCCAAAAGTACATGCAAAAATATTGCTTGATTTGAGTAATGAAATTGTTTGTGATTTTTTTGTAGATGTGAAACATGTAATGGAATTAGTAGAGAATGTATTTCATCCTGATGGTTTTACCGTTGGGTGGAATCATGGCGAAGCTGGCGGTCAGGTCGTTCCACACTTGCATGTTCATATTTTGCCACGCTGGGACAATGATGGAGGCGGAAATATTCATAGTATTATCAATAATCCAGGAGAATTGTCTGTTGAAGATATTGCTAAGTTATTTTGAATTTTTCTATGCACATGGAACGATGGAAAACTATTTTGGATGAAGTCCTTCACGTAAATAAGTGGTGGAGATATTGTCATGCGATATATGAATGGAAGGATGGACGCAGAGGGGATTATTATTATGTAGAAATGCTAGGATTTTCTGTAGTTGTTCCAGTTTTGGATGATGGTAGGATTGTTATAACTGTAAAATATCGTTATTTAATGGATAAACAAAGTATAGAATTTCCAGCAGGTAAGATAGAATTAGGTGATGATCCGCTTGAGACAGCAAAAAGAGAACTGGAAGAAGAGACAGGTTGGGAAGCGGATCAGTATATAAGAGTTGGTATAATTGAACCTTCTCCTGCAGAGATAAAAAATCCTGGACATATATTTTTGGCTCAGGCTTATGGACAAAAAGAAGCTCACCCGAATGACACTGAACAGATTGAAGTATTGTACCGTCGGCCAGATGAAATAGATGAAATGATTAAACGCAATGATATTTGGGACGGACCGACGATTGCTACTTGGGCTATGGTTCGTCATCATTTTCTTGATAAAGATTATGCTGAAATTTCTGCTCCGAAAGTTATATTGCCTGATATTTCGTAAATGTGGCAGTATTTTAGCATAATAGCAAATTAATTTTTTTAACGTTATAAATTTTTAACTCTTCTTATTATGAAACTTCTTGTTACTGGTGGTGCTGGATTTATTGGTTCAAATTTTGTAAGCTACATGATGAAAACATATTCTGATCTTTCACTTGTTGTGTACGATAAATTGACGTATGCTGGTAATTTGGCAAATTTGGAAGATGTAAAAGACGATCCACGTTATACTTTTGTTCAAGGTGATATTGTTGATTTGGATCATTTGAATCAGGTAATGGCAGAATATGGAATTACACATGTCATCAATTTTGCAGCAGAAACACATGTGGATCGTTCAATTCATGGTGGTGCAAAAGAATTTATATTGACAAATACACTTGGGACACAGATGATTCTTGACGCAGTACGAAAAAACAGTATTGAAAAATTTGTGAATGTGTCTACGGACGAAGTCTATGGATCATTGGAACTTGATTCAAATAAGGAGTTCACTGAAGACACTCCAATTATGCCAAATATGCCGTATGCTGCTGCAAAGGCTGGCGGAGATCTTATGTGTCATGCATATTTTGTGACGCACAATGTGCCTGTTGTTGTAACTCACTGTTCAAACAATTATGGTCCGTATCAGTTTCCAGAAAAGTTGATTCCATTTTTTGTATTTAAACTTATGAAAAATGAAAAAGTACCAATTTATGGAGATGGAAAAAATATACGTGATTGGATTCATGTGCATGATCATGCGAAGGCGCTTGATGTATTGTTGCATAAAGGTGTTTCTGGCGAGGTATATAATATTGGTGCAGATAACGAACGAAGCAATCTGAACATTACACATATGATTTTAGATATTATGGGATTTGGCACAGAACAAATTGAATATGTAACTGATCGTCCAGGGCATGATCGTCGTTATGCAATTAATGCAAGCAAAATTCGTAGTTTAGGATGGACACCAGAATATGGACCAAAGCAATTTCATAAAGGTTTAGAGCAAACAGTCCAGTGGTACAAAGATAATACGAACTGGGTTGAAGATTTATGGAATAAAAAGAAAAATGAAATGAATGCTTTTCAGGAAAAGATTGAGCATTCTGATACAAAGATGGATGTGTCAAAAAGAATTGATTAAAAATATGCTTGACCATTATATTCCAGAAAAATATCTCCATTTTGCGTTTGATGTTGGAGTTATTTTGAAGGGGATTGATGGTTTACTTGAATTGATTGGTGGTTTTGCTCTTTTTTTTATTCGTCCAGAACAGATTTATGCGTTTACAGTATTTATCACACGCAACGAGCTACTTGAAGATTCACACGACGTGATTGCAAATTATTTACTTCATGCTGGGCATATTTCTGGTGGATTGGAATGGTTTGGTGCACTGTATTTATTTTCTCATGGCGTTATTAAAATTTTGATTGTTCTTGGTTTATGGACAAAGAACTTATGGGCGTATAAGTTTGGTATCATAATTTTTAGTTTGTTTGTTATTTTTCAACTCTATCGTTATTCGTTTACACATTCTAATTGGTTAATTTGGTTGAGTGTCCTAGATATGATTATCGTTTTTCTTACATGGCATGAATATGTATTTATAAGACGGAATAGTACTATTCACAATAGTACATAGCATTACTATTTATTTTATTTTTTATGTCAAAAAAAATATTCAAGAAATGGAAACTCAAATCATTTTCAAGTATTGGCTATACGCTTACTGCAGTTGAGTTCAAAGATGTTGCACCGTTCGAAGTGAAACGTATGTATTATATTACACATTTTGAAGAAACAACAAAAACTGGTCAGCATTGTCACAAAATTGAGGAAGAAGTATTTATTCAAGCAAAAGGTAATTCTGTTGCTATTATTGATAAAGGAAATGGCAAAGAAGAAATTTCGCTTGTTGAAGGAGATGTTATATATGTACCAAATTATGATTGGCATGGATTTATTACGCCATCCGTAGATGCAGTTATCATTGCACTATCATCAACTAATTATATTTTAGATCGTAGCGACTACATTGAGGATTATGATGAGTTTCAGAAATTGCGTGCAGAGAATATTGCTAATAGAAAATCACTATGAAAAAGGTTTGTATACTCGGCGCGCAAGGGATGCTCGGACAGGCATTGTACGATGAGTTTAGCATTCATGGATATGAGGTAGTTGCTTGGAATAAAAGTAATTTAGATATAACAAAACCAGAGTTATGCAAAGAAAAATTGACCATGCTTTGTCCTGATATTTTAATCAATGCAGCTGCGTACAATGCAGTTGATAAGATTGAAGAGGATAAAGTAGCTCGTGCGCTTGCCTTACAGATTAACGGTAATGCACCAGAAATGCTTGCACGTATTGCAAAAGAAATGGGGAGTATATTTGTACATTTTTCTTCAGATTATGTTTTTGATGGACAAAATAAAGATGGCTATGCAGAAGATGCACCAATATCGCCAGTTAATGTATACGCAAAAACAAAATTGAAAGGTGAACAGGCAGTACAAAATGTTGGTGGATTATTTTATCTGATTCGTCTCTCGCGATTGTTTGGAAAATCTGGTATTGGAAAAAATATAAAGAAAAGTTTTGTGGATATTATGCTGTCTGCTGTGCGTGATAAAGGTAAAATGAAATTGAATTTGGTGGATGAAGAACGAAGTTGTCCAACCTATGCGCCAGATCTTGCAATGTTTGTTCGTGCATTGATTACAGACGCTGCCCCATTTGATCTCTACCATGGTGCAAACACTGGTGCTTGCACGTGGTATGGTTTTGCAAAAGAAATTTTTGCTGAAGCAGGAATGAATCCAACATGTGTACCAGTGAGTAGTAAAGAATTTTCTCGTCCTGCAGCCCGTCCTATGTATTCTGAATTATTGAATACCAAACGACCAAAGCAACGTCAATGGCAAGAAGCACTACAAGAGTATTTGATTATTACCAAAGTTTAGATTGAATACAAATTTAGTAATTTATATATTATCAGTATCAAAAATAATTATAAACAAATTTAATAAGTTTATGGATCTCTCTGTTGTAACTGTTACATGGAACTCTAAAGATTTTATA